>JBAQJG010000779.1:0-11598 GCA_049300145.1 Chthoniobacterales bacterium
GTTCATGCCTGCAAGAAATGGATGCAACGCTACGCGCGTGGCCATCGATTCCATTGCCCCCGGGTTTTTTTGCGCGAGAATTCGTGTGCGCTTTGTTCGTTTCATTTTCATTTGTTCTCTGGTAGATTTCATGACGCGATCTTCGATTAACAAAATTCGTGCTCCTTCTCTCGCACAACGAGGACCGAACAGGGCGCCGCGCGAGCGACGCGTTCTGCGGTGCTGCCGATGGCAAAATGTTTCCAGCCTGCGTACCCGTGCGTCGCGATGACGATAAGATCGACATCCAGTTCTTTGGCTGCTTCGACAATCTCATGCGTCGCCACTCCCGTGCGCATTGTCCATCTCGCCCTGGCGACACCGGCAGTTCGGAGTGAGCTGACTAAAGCGCGCAAATTCTCCTCTGCGTCTGCCATCTCCGCCTCACAAGATGTCGGCGCCCCCGGTAATCCTGCAAACGTCGTCGAAGTCGCCGGGTCGAGAACGTGAAGGAGCGTGAATTCGGAACCGAAGTTGTTAGCAAAGCACGGTGCGTAATCGAGAGCTTTCCTCGACGCAGGAGAAAAATCGGTTGGCACCAATATTTTCTTGATCGCGATTGCCGCATATCCATTCGTGCGGCTGGTGATGGAGGTCAGTAGTTTTGGCGGTCTGGCCGCGAGGGTCTGTGATTTCATTTGCTGCGATTCTTACCAGCTGAGGAAAAATGCGCTGCGCTGCAGTTGGCAAATGCTGTGCATCTTTTGCGGGACCCTGCGGCGCCATTTTCAATGCCGAGGCCAGCCCCAAGAAATGATCAGCAAATTGCAAACGGTGCGACGTCGCCGATCAGTTTTTCAGTAATGATGCGGCCATCATGAAACGTATCGGAGTCCTAACAAGTGGAGGCGATGCGCCCGGAATGAATGCGGCCATTCGCGCGGTGACGCGACGCGCGATTTTTCATGGAGGTGACGTTTTCGGTGTTCGCCGGGGATACACAGGACTTATCGCGAGTGATTTCATCGCGCTTGGCGCGAGAGACGTTGGCAGGATTTCGCATCTTGGCGGCACGATGCTGGGCAGCGCGCGGTGCGACCAATTCAAAACAAATGAGGGAGTCGATCGGGCCTGCGCGAATCTATCCAACGGGCTGGATGCGGTAGTGGTAATCGGCGGTAACGGTTCGCAGGCCGGCGCGTACGCAATCGCCCAGCGCGGCTTCCCGGTGGTGGGCGTTGGATCGACAATCGATAACGATTTATGCGGCACTGATCTTACGATTGGCGTCGATACTGCGCTGAACATCGCGCTCGAAGCGATTGACCGCTTGAAGGTAACCGCGTCATCTCATCATCGCGCTTTTCTCGTCGAGGTAATGGGACGCAACTGCGGTTATCTCGGGCTCATGGCCGGTCTTGCCGGCGGCGCAGACGCAATCGTCGTTCCGGAGATGGAGACCGACCCGGAGACAGTGGCTACTGAACTGCGCGACGCGTACGATCGCGGGAAATCACATGCTCTCGTCGTGGTCGCCGAAGGCTCAGCCTACAATGCAGAGAAATTGCACGCGTATTTTGCCGAGCATCGCGATCGACTGCGTTTTGAGCTGCGCGTGACCAAGCTCGGTCATGTGCAACGGGGAGGCGCACCGACCGCGTTTGATCGAATTCTCGCCACCCGGCTAGGTGCCGCGGCGGTCGATTACTTATTCGAAGGCAAGAAGGGAGTCCTCGTCGGTATGCAAGGCGCTGAGATCACGGCCACACACTTACCCGAGATCGTCGGGAAAGAGAAGCCGCTCAAGGTAGAACTGTCTCACCTCGCGCGGTCGCTCGCGAAATGATTTTTGCGGAGGCGCGTTTCGCGCCGCGACTAGAGAGCAATTTTCGCTCAGCTAAAGCCAAATCGCGGCAAGCCATGCGCGCGCAACAATTCTAATCTGTCGCAGAAAGGAACTTATGGACTACCTGATCGGTATTGCCCCGGCCACCCTGGTCTCTCTGTACGCGGTGATAATCGGACGGTCTTTACCAACGACTTAATTTGAAAGCGCAGCATCGCGGCTAAAAGTTTGCTTCGAAGTAAGCTGCGTTAAGCTGCGAAATCTGTGGATTTCTTTTTCTTTCGATTGCGTTTTAAATTGGAAGAACGATGAGAGCGAAAGAGCACGTGTTCACTCTCGGCATCGAAGAAGAATTCCAGATCATCGACCCCGAAACGCGCGAGCTGCGTTCCCACATCCAGCAAATTCTAGCCGGTGGCAAAATGATTTTGAGAGAACACGTGAAGCCCGAGATGCACCAAAGCGTGGTCGAGCTCGGGACCGAAATATGTGCCGATGCTCGTTGTGCGCGGCAACAAGTCGTTCAGCTTCGCGGCGAATTGGCCACTCTCGCCGCGCAGGATGGCTTGAAAATCGCGTCGGCCGGGACGCATCCGTTTTCACATTGGATGGATCAGTTAATAACAGTCGATGAACGCTACGAAACGATCGTCAAGGACATGCAGCAAATCGCGCGGATTAATCTCATCTTTGGGCTACATGTCCACGTCGGAATCCCGGATCGCGAAGAGGCCATCGACGTGATGAATCAGGCGCGTTATTTTCTGCCACACCTTTACGCGCTCTCGGTCAATTCGCCTTTTTGGTTAGGGCAGAACACCGGTTTGAAAGCGTATCGGCAGATGATCTTCGAGCGGTTTCCACGCACCGGTATTCCCGATGCATTCGAAAGTCTTTCCGAGTACGAGGATTATCTGAAGCTGCTTGTCTCCACCGGTTGCATCGACAATGCGAAAAAGATTTGGTGGGATATCCGGCTCCATCCGTTTTTTGACACGATCGAGTTCCGAATCTGCGACGCGCAATCGCGCGTGGACGACACCGTCGCACTGGCGGCGCTGATGCAAGCCATCGTCTCCAAGTTGCAGAAGCTACGCCGGCAAAATGTCACCTTTCGCAGTTATCCGCGTCGCTTAATTGACGAAAATCGCTGGCGCGCGTCGCGCTACGGTCTCGATGGCAAGCTGATCGATTTTGGCCGCAAATGCGAAATGGATGAGCGCGATTTGCTCCACGAAATGCTCGAGTTCATTGCCACGGAAGTGGACGAACTCGGCAGTCACGCCGAGCTGACGCACATCGAGAAGATTATGCGCGAAGGCACCGGCGCGGATCGACAATTGGCGGTCTGGGAACGCACGCACGACATGAAAGCGGTGGTCGATCACATCGTCGCGGAAACTTACGAGGGACTGAACGTGCCTCAAGCAAACGCTGCCTAGCGTCGGGTAGCCGTCATCGGCATCGATTTGCGTGGATGACCCAATGTGAGGTCCGTGGGCATCAAGTCCCGCCTTCACGCGATGCCAATCGATGCTCTCGGGGCGTCGTACAGTGCGACGCCGTTAAAGTCAGCGCCTGGCCTTCTAACGCGAACCGATACAGACTGCTCCCGCGCGGAGCGAGCATCGTCAATGGTGGAGCGCAGCGAAGCGAGCAATACCTTGACAACGCGCAGCGAGCGACAGAATCGCAGCTCGGTTCATGTTGATCAGAAGAGAAATGCAGTGAACGCGATTAGCAGAAGCGATATGTGAACATTTTCGTGCGTGCAACTTGCGCACGATTGCCGACGAATGATCGCGATGACGCGTAAATGAGAGCGTTTAGTCGCGCACTGATGCGGCTGCGCAGCAGCGGCATCATCGAATCCGGCAATGGCACGCGAAGTCTCCGGGCGCGCACAGAAAAAGCCCGGAGTCTTCGTGTTTGCCAAGTCGTTTTAGACCCGCGTGCCTGTGCTTTGTTTGTGCGGGATGGTGGTGCGCTTCCTGAAACTGAAGGATTGGCGAGACCGCCGTTGTCGTTGATCACGAGGTTGGTTTGTTTGGTCATAAGAAGCGCTTAGCATTCTGAGGTTGTGAGAATCCGCGATGCGTGGGTTGGCGCGTGCGTGGAGTTGCTGTTGGTGGTTCACTTAGCGGTGTCGGCGTTGTCGATCGACCGGTTGTCGAGCACGTGATGATTGTCGGAACGGACACAGGTCGCCGACGGTTCGCGTTCCGAATGGCACCGCGGCCATGGCTGAATCGCTCACGTTGTCGTGGTGACGTTGAACTGTCGTTCATCTCCGCGACAAATCGCGCGATCGTCGCCGCACTTACGGCCACGTCTACAGCTGCGAGTCGATCGCGAATAAGGCCAAGCGATGCCCTCTTTCGCCGCAGCTGGATGATGCCGTCCTTCAGCAGCATCAATCTCGCGTGACGACTCGGTAACGGAAGCGTGAAGGCGCAGACAAACGTCCGTTGAACGTTGCGTGTGCGCTGCGATGTCGGCTGCGTCGTGCATCAGATTGGGAGCTGGTTAGCGGCAAGTCAGAAATTCCTTAGAGATGCTAAGGGGTAGGGCGTCTACCAAATACAGATAAGCCCACGGTTCCTCCGTGGGCGAAAGCATTTCGGTCGCCGATGCGACCGGATGTGGCGGTAACTCGCCTCGATTTTGATGCGCGTTCAGCCACATGCTCGCGGATGAAGCAATACGATAGGTTCGACGCGCAATCGCACGTGCTATTGATGCCGTTGTTGCTCATACGGGGATGGTGCGCTGCGGCAACGGCGGAACTGGCAGAAGCTTCAACCGATGGTGCCAGTAATGCCACGAACGGGGGTCGAATACGCCAGGAGGCGCATTTTGCAACGCTTCGCGAAACGCATCCCTGCCGTAATGGTCGAGAGCAATGCAGATGTCATCCCATGTTCCCAGCGCCATGACCCGGCAGAGAAACAACGGCGCGTTTTCAAGAGTGGCGGCAACCGGTTCCCACCAGCAAACGCGGCGGGCTACCGCAGCCAAATGCAGGGAAACTGTTTCCTCAGTTTGCACACTTTTGGAATCCACTTTCAACCTAGGTAATCTAGCAAAACAGACCATCGATTGCGAGCCTTTAGGTCGGCCAACACAGCCTGTTCTCGCGCTTCTTCTGCCGAAAGTTTGCTCCCGATTTGGTGCTCGGACCAGTTTTGGTGCGGACAATATGTGACACATGCCGATCAGCGCGAAGAAAATCGAAATGCCGTCTGTCAGCGCTTTATTGTTGCGCGATCTTCTGACCGTCGACGAAGCAGCAGAGCGGTTGAAGCTGGCTCCGAAGACAGTTCGAAAACTGTGCTTCTCACGCCGCCTGACAGCGATCCGCGTTCAGCGTTCCTGGCGCATTCCGCTGGCAGCGCTCGATGAGTTTCTTCTGGAACGACTCATCCCTCGCATCTGATGGCGCATCATTGGAGGTCGGGTTCGGCGGGACTCCGGGCCGGAGATCGAAGTAAGCAGACGCGCTGGCTTCGTTCATCGGCCGCCGATAGTGCCGGAAGATCACGTCGGGCGAGTTGCCCATCTCTAGCGCAAGCGCATCGGCCGATTTCAGAATTGGCAGACGGTACGTGCCGTACGAATGGCGCAGAATGTCCATTTTCCACTCAGCCATTCCGGCGGCTCTATAGGCTTCGCGAAACTTGCGGCGCGAATAGTAAATCGCGCCGTCTCCGCTGCGAAACTGCGTCAACCATTTGCTGAGGTTTGGTTGGATCGGAACGAGTCGGTAGCGGCGCGTCTTCGAATGTCGCGCCCTCACTTCGATCTGCATTGTGTCGAGGTGAATGTCTGACCAAAGGAGACTCGCGGCCTCAGATGGGCGCAAACCGGCGAACGAACAGATTGCAACGTAGGGCACAATCGACGGCTCGCATTTGCTCAATAGATTGCGCAATTCGTCTGGCGTAAGAATCGATACCTCGCCCTCGGGGCGCCTCCGAATTTTGATGTCCGCCGCGGGATTGGCGCGAAGGTATCCGCGCCGGCGGCCGAATTCGAGTAACACGCTCACATTGCGCCGGTACGATTCGCGAGACACAGTCCCGATGTTGAGGCTGCGAATCCAAGCCTCGATTTGAGCAACAGTCAGGTTGCACACGAGGGTATCATGAAATGAATTGACGAAGCGGCCGAGTTTGCTGCGCAGATCGGCGAGATATTTCGAGCTCGCGTTGTCTTGTTGCTTAACCGACAGGAATTCGTCGAACAGCTCGCTGACGGGAATCGACCTCTTGGTCTGCTCGACGTACGTGAGGTAATGATACACCGCATCAAACAAACTCGCGTCGTGTTTCTCAAGCAGCCGGTAGCATTCGGACGCTTCGAGTTTTTGTCGGTCCGAGAGCCCGAGCGCCTGGGTGTGGTAGTCGCCAAGCTGTCTCGCGATCCGCTCAACGTACGCTTTTGCAATCGACTCTTTCGCAAAGAACTTTTTCCTCGCACCTTCGATGCGGTGCAGACGTGGCGGCACACGCACCATCCAGGGAGCGGCGGGCGTGTAATTCGTTTTGACGACTTTCAGAACGGCGCGCCTAGACATGCTGCACCTCCCTCTCGCCGTCGATTGAAGCAGCCCCGGAAAACGACTGTGCGCTTGTTTGGGAGCGGAATGCTGAAACCGTTTTAGTGGCAGTAAACGGCAGTGAACCTACCTTCAGTTTTTTCGGGGCTGAGCGCTTTTGCTCAGTAAACGACTGTTGCGACGGAGCTTGTAATGGAGCCGGCAGTCGGATTCGAACCGACGACCTGCTGATTACAAATCAGCTGCTCTACCAACTGAGCTATGCCGGCAAAAAGAACCGCGCACGAACGGATGCTCCGGTTCCGGAAGATCTCGACTGAGCCCTGACGATGGGCTCGACTTTTTAAGCGAAACCCGCTACAAAGCGGTTTTGATGGCGACGACTGGGTCAGTTTCGCATTGCGACCTCGTTGTGTGCGCGTGCGGGGACAGCGAATACACCGTGCGCGACACGATGGAGGCGGCATTGTTTCGAGGCGATCTCGCTGCGCCATCGCAGGCGTTTCTGCGGCGCGTGGCGGCGGAAGATCGGGCGGCAGAACTCAATCTGGAGCTGGATGAAGATGCGCTCGATAAAGCGGCTCAACTATTTCGTTACCAGCATGATTTGATCACGGCGGAGGAAACGGAACAATGGCTCACCGCGCGGGGACTGACGCTGGATGATTTCAGCGATTACTTTGTGCGACACGTCTGGGGCAATACTGAGATGGAAGGCATGCATCCGGAGGAAATCGATTACCTCTCTGCGCCGACCAACCTGCGCGAACCGTTCGCAGTCGATTTGATCCTGTCGGGTCAACTCGACCAGATAACGATGCAATTGAGCTGGCGTATGGCGGCGCTTTATTCAGAGAAAGATGTCGATCTTGAGCTGGTCGCAGCGGAAAGGCAGCGCTTTCTTGAACGCAACGCAATAGAGGCGGCACGACTGCAGGACTGGCTCAAGCGTCTCGGTCGCGACGGGGAATGGTTGGATCGCCATGCAGCGATGGAAGCGGCGTATCGCAAGCGCTGCGGAGCGTTGCTCGTACCACAAGCACATCAGAGGGAATTGGTGTCGCTGCGTTTGCCCCTGACACGATTTGAGACAGAAGTGATCGAGCTGGAATCGCGCGATGCCGCGCAAGAGGCGCTCTTCTGCGTGCGCGAGGACAGTATGTCAATGGAGGAAGTTGCGAGCGAAGGACGTTACCCATATCGGCGCCGCGACTTTTTTCTGGAGGACTTAGGCGACGAACTGCAGCAAAAATTTTTGAGCGTTAGCAACGGTCAAGTGCTCGATCCGCTGCCGCGCGGCGATGGATTCGAACTCTGCCGCGTGATCAGAAAAATTGAGCCGCTGGCGGACGATCCCGCAACCCGGGTGCGGATTGAGCAACGCCTGCTTAATCGCCATTTCTCCGAGCTGGCGAATAAACATGTCGATCTTCGCCTCGGGGCGATGACTACGCCCGAATGAAAACACAAGATGCCGAAATTCTGCGGCGCTCATCCGCGTTTAGATTTCTTTCAGAGGAACATTTCGCCGCGCTCGAACCGTTATTGCAGGAAGAAAGTTGCGACTTCGGCGATGTGATCGTGAAGCAGGGCGATCCAGCGGACTCGTTTTACATCCTGACAAAAGGCCGCGCGCGTGCGCTCAAGATCAAGAGCGACGGCGAAGAGATCCCGTTGGGAGTGCTCAAGCCCGGCGATAGTTTCGGCGAGGCTGCGCTGCTCGATGGCGGGACCCGCAACGCGACCGTTCGCTGCTCGACCGCGGTGGAGGTTGTGCGAATCGATCGCAACGATTTTCTGGAGCTCGTGCAACAGGTGCCGGAGCTGCGCCACTACATCGAGATGACGGGACGCAACCGCGCGGTGCAAGGTTTCCTCTATCAATTCAGCAACTTCGGCCGCCTGCCCGCGCCGACATTGCGGACCATAATCGAAAGGTTGACACCGGTCGGCGCGGCCAAAGGCGACTTGATTATTCGCCAGGGCGAAGCGGCCGGACCGATGTACGTGCTCGAGAAGGGCAGAGCGCGCGCATTCATTGGCGTGAACGGCAGGGAGAAAAATCTGGCGTTTTATCGTGAAGGCGATTTCTTCGGCGAGTTGTCGATCTTGAATGGATCGCCGCGCGTTGCTTCGGTGGAAGCGTTCACCGACTGCCAGTTGCTCGCGCTCGATCCGCAAGCGGTGCTCGATTTGCGCTACCGTTTTCCGGAATTCGACAAGCTGTTAAGCGAGCGGCTGGCAATCTACCAAGCGAAAACCGAAGCGCGCACCCCGCTCGACTTCACGACGGAAATGCTTCCGGCCGAAACGCAGGTCTACGACAAGGTCGAGCTAGACCGACAGTCGGTGGCGCCGGCGGAAGGCCAGGAGGATCCATTCGCGGACGAAGAGGGTTTCTTTCTCAAACGGGGTCAGCGCATCCGCAAGATCGAGCACATCGCCCAAATCGACGAAATGGATTGCGGCGCGGCCAGTTTGGGAATGATCTGCCGACATTTCGGTCGCAAGGTGAGTCTGGCCCGGATTCGTCAACTTTGTCACACCGCGACCGACGGGACGAGTTTGAAAGCGTTGTGTCGCGCAGCGAGTGAGCTCGGGCTGGCCGCGCGTGCGCTAAAAGTTTCGCTGCGCAATCTGCCAATGATGCCGCTGCCGGCAATTGTCCACTGGGAGGACAATCATTGGATCGTGCTCTACGATGTCGATGAAGAACGTGTGCGCGTAGCCGATCCCGCGCTTGGGTTGCGAAGAATGCCGCGCCGCGAATTTGAAACGAAGTGGACGGGATACGCGGCACTGTTCGATTACACGACCGCGTTCGAGCAGACGCCCGAAAGTAAACCGGCGGTTGCGTGGCTCGTGCCGTTCCTGGCGCGATTCAAAACTATCCTGCTCCAGGTGCTAGGCCTGGCTGTCGCCGTGAGCTTGCTGCAGCTCCTCTTTCCGGTGTTCACGCAGATAGTCGTGGACAAGGTGATCGTCGAGAATGATCTCGGGCTGCTGAAAACGATTTTGCTGGGCATGCTTGCCGCGCTCGTTTTCGTGCAATTGTCGACCCTGGCGCAGGAATATTTGCTCGCGTTCGCGGCCGTCCGCCTTGACACAGCTGTCCTCGATTTCTTGAGCCGCAAATTGCTGTCGCTGCCGATGACCTATTTTACGAGCCGGCGCACGGGCGACATTCAGCGGCGCCTCGATGGGGCGCGACAAGTTCGACAATTCGCCGTGCAGCAGGGAATCGGCGCTTTACTGGCGATGGTTTATCTCGTCGGCGCGCTGTCGTTGATGGCGATTTACAGCCCCTTCCTGATGCTCGCGTTCCTGGCAACGATGCCCCTTTACGGCGGGTTGATGATTTTTTCAGTGAAAGTGTTGCGGCCATTATTCGCGGGCGTGGAGGAGAGCCAGGCCAAATATAGCTCGCATCAGATCGATGCGATTAAGGGAATCGAAGCCGTCAAGGCCGCTTCGGCGGAAAGCTCATTTCGCGACGCGATGCTGAACGAGTTCCTCTCCGTCTCCAATAAAATGTTCAAGGCCAGCTTCATCGTCATGTCGTACGACAGCGTGCTGCGAAGCATCGGCCTGCTTTCGACCGCGATTTTCCTTTGGGTTGGCGCGACGCAAGTGATTAACGGACATCTCACCATCGGCGGATTCGTTGCCTTCAGTTCGCTGACGGCGATGGCATATGGCGGAATCCTGCGCATTCTCGGCGTTTGGGACAAAATGCAGTTTGCCTCGGTGCTGTTGAATCGGCTGAACGACATCTTCGAGCAGGAACCGGAACAAGGGCATGATCGATCGCGGCTAACTCCAGTGCACAGTCTGGAAGGCCGAATCGAGCTGCGCGGCGTGAGTTTTAAATACGGCGGGCCCGAAGCGCCGAATATCCTAACGAATGTGAGTTTCGATATTGCGCCGGGGCGCATGTTGGCGATTGTCGGCCGCAGCGGTTGCGGCAAGACGACGCTGATCAAATTGATCGCTGGTCTGCTCGAGCCCACCGAGGGCACGATTCTCTTCGATTATGTCGATCTTAAGACGCTGAACTACCGCGACGTGCGCTGCCACATCGGAATGGTGTTGCAGGAAAATCACATATTTAACGAGACGATCGCGCGCAACATCGCCTTCGGTGATCCCGAGTCAGACCTCGACCGCGTTCTGGCCGCCGCGCAGGCCGCCGCCGCGCACGATTTTATCATGAGATTACCGCTCGGCTACGAAACCAAAATCGGTGAATCGGGCTTATCACTTTCCAGCGGACAAAAGCAGCGCATCGCCATCGCGCGCGCCATTTACAATAACCCGCCAGTTCTGATTTTCGACGAAGCAACGAGCGTGCTCGACACAGAATCGGAGCGTGCGATCCAGGAAAATCTTGGACGGTTGATGGCTGGGCGGACGACGATCGTGGTCGCGCATCGCTTAAGCACAATTCGGGAAGCCCACTCAATCGTGGTATTGGAAAAGGGTAGCGTCGCAGAAGTCGGCACTCACGAGGAGTTGATGGCGCAGCGCGGGCTCTACTATTATCTCTCGAGTCAACAACTGGGAATTTAGCGAGGACCGGCATGAGTAATTCAAGGACGCAGCGCGACTCCATCGACATCGAATCGGAAATGCTGCCGCCGGATCCACCATCGTGGATCGTCCGATGGACAGCGTGGCTGTTGTTAGGGGTTCTCTTCCTCGCATTCGTCGGCGCAATCGTTCTCAAATTGCCGGAAACGGTGCATTGCCCATTTGTTTTAGTACCGGCCACGGGCACCGATTCGATTCAATCGCCACATCAAGGGATCCTCAGCCGCGTTTCTGCCGCCGAAGGCGAGGTCGTAAAGAAAGGCGCCGAGCTGTTCGTGTTGCGCGCGGACGAAATCCGTGGGCTCGACACACAGTTCCGCACGCTTAATGAAGATCTGCGCACAAAAGAGGAGAACCTCATGCAAAGCGACAGCGCCTACAAAGCGCAGGCCAACATCACAGAAGCGGAAATCGACCAGGCGAAGAACGAAGTGAGGTTCCGCGAAAATTACGCCAAAACGAGCCACGACTTGGTCGAGCGAATGGGGAAGTTAGCGCAGGAGGGCAGTTCCTCTGAGATCGACCTCGTCCGCATGAAACTCGATCTCGCTGGATCGGAGAAAGATTTGAGCGTTGCGCAAAAGACTTTGCAGCAAGTCAACTTAGATCGACAACGGATGGAGAT
>JBAQJG010000780.1:0-8475 GCA_049300145.1 Chthoniobacterales bacterium
GTCTGGTCGTTCACGTGGCGCCCGAGCTCGTGCATCAAAATTTCCACTTCCGATAACGTCATGGCGGGCCCGCCTGCGATCTGAACGAGCACGTGCCCGGCGTTCGCCAACGCGCGGCCGCGATCCAGCAGCGGATTTTTGAGCGCCTGCGCAAGCGCGTCGTGCGCGCGGTTGTCGGAATCGGATTCACCGAAACCAAAGAGGCAACGGCCGTCGCGACTGCGCAACGCTGCCAGTAAATCATCGAAGCCGATGCGGATGAGTCCAGGCCGCTGGATTAGATTTACGATCGAGCGCACGCTTTGACTGATGGTGATGTCGGCGACGGCAAAGGCCTGATGAATGCCCGCTTTCGGCGCGACCATGTCGCCCATGCGATCGTTCTCGAAACAAATAACGGCGTGAGCGATTTCGTTTAACCGCGCAAACGCTTCCTGGGCTTGGGCACCGCGGCGTTTGCCCTCGAAGGAAAACGGCAGCGTCGCAAAAGCGATGACGAGTGAGCCGGCTTCCCGCGCGAGTTGTGCGACAAACGGCGCGGCGCCCGAACCAGTTCCACCGCCGAGGCCCGCGCAAATAAAAATCATTCGCGCATCAACCAGCGCCTGCCGGATCTCGTCGGCCGATTCCACCGCAGATTGATAACCAAGTTCCGGATCGCCACCCGCGCCGAGACCTCGCGTAACCGAGCGACCAAGCTGCACCTTCTGCGGGGCCACTGAACTGGCCAGCGATTGTACATCGGTATTAATCGCAATCAGGTCGGCTCTCTCCAAGCCATCGAGCAGGACGCGATCAAGTGCGTTCGAACCAGCGCCGCCCACGCCTACCACTTTGATCGGGACGATTTCTTCCTCACGTTCGGGCAAACTGTAATTTTTGCTGAGCTGAATCATTGATTGTTCATTCTAAACCTGGAGGGACGGGCGCTGGGCCGCCCCTGAAATAGTGGGATGCCACGGCGTGCATCCCTCTAAAATAAAATCTTGTTTGTTCATCGCATGCCGCTGAAAAATTTCCCGATAATTCGGCCGATCCCCCGCCGCGGCCGGTCGGCTTGCACCGCTTGCGCGTATTTGATCAATCCGATGGCGGTGGAGAATTGCGGGTTCTCGAACGCGGAAGTAAGTCCCGACATGGTTTGCGCGTGCGCCACGTGCGCCGGCATTTCAAAGACCTCTCCCGCGAGATGATCAATACCGTTAAGAAGACTGCATCCGCCGGTGATGAAAATGCCCGCGCCAAGGTAATTGATGAACGATTCCTCCTCGAGTTGGCGTTTGAGCAGTTCCAAGGTTTCACGCAGACGCATATGAATAATCGTGTTGAGCGTTTCGCGTTCGACTTCTTTGCCGGCAAAACCGGAATCGTCTTTCAACAGGATCGTTTCGCCCGGCAAGCAATTACCGAGAACGACGCTTCCCTCCTCGATCTTTAATTTTTCGGCACGGGTCATGGGGATGCGCAGTCCCATCGAGATGTCGTTGGTGATGTGATCGCCGCCTACGGCGAAGACGCCGCTCTGCTTCACCGCTCCATCGACATAAAGAATATAATCGGTCGTGCCTCCGCCAATATCGATGACAAGGGCGCCGAGATTTTTTTGGTGCTGGGTGAGCACAACCTGCGCGGAAGCAAGCGCGCTGAAAACCACGTCCTCGACATCAAGCGGCAGCTCTTTCACGCACCGGATGGTGTTTTGAATGCGGGTGCGCACTCCGTGAATGATGTGAAAATCGGCTTCCAGTTTCTCCCCGAGCATCCCGATCGGATTGAGAACGCCATCCTGTCCATCGACATGGTAATGCTGGATGATTGAATGCAGGAAGGCGTTTTGCGCAGGGATGCTTACTTCTCGCGCACTGATTTTTACATCCTCAACGTCCTGCTCGTCGATCTCATCGTGGTCTTCCGGACGTGTCACGCAGCCGCGGTTATTGAAACTTTGAATGTGCGCCCCGGCCACGCCGACGTAAACGCTCCGAATCATGACGTCGCTCTTTTGTTCTGCCTCGACCACGGCTTCGTGCACGCATTTCATCGCGGTCTCAAAATCGACGATCTCGCCCTTGCGCACGCCACGCGAAGGCGCCTGGCCGACACCAAGGAGCTTGATCGTGCCATCGGTGCGGCCTTCACCAACGACCACGCAGATTTTCGACGTGCCAATTTCGAGACCGACCATCAAATCACTGCTCGCCACGTTGGTTAGTCCTTTCTCCTTTGTTCGACTGGAATGCTTTGTGCGCCGGCACCGACTTCGGATTCGCGTGCGTTTTCGGGGTAGAGGCCGCACTCCTTGCTGTCGGCTGCACCGGTATCGCCCTCAAAATGCGTGGCTCCGCGTCGGGGTCGATCGTATCATTGATGATGCTGGCAGCCGATCTGCTGAAGGTCACTGGAATGTTTCGTTGCACGACCAAGTTCACGGTCTCGAGTTCGCGCTTCGAATCATCTGAGTAAACCAGAAACTGCTCCAGCCGCTGCAACTGCGCCTCAAGATTCTCAAAGCCGAAAGTGACGCGCGTATGATTTTTGTCCGTCACGAACAGACAATAACCTTTGGAGACATCGATCTCGCGAATCTGGAAACGCGTCTGCATAAAGCTGCGCGTGCTCAGACGCAGAAGTTCCAGCGCCGCTTTTGCTTCGAACGATTCGACGACTTTGCCGGCCTCGAGCGGCTCGCTCGCGCATCCGGTAATGAGCGGCAGTCCCAGATATTCCGGCAACAATTTCTTTTCTTTCATCAAAACTCCGCGCGCGTCCACCAGAAAAGCAGCGCCGGAGGCAAACGGATCGACAATTTCTTTTTCATCCGTGATCCAGGCCACCGGCTTTCGCTCGATCACATGAATATCGATTTCGCCCGGCAATTTACGCATCACTAGCACCTCATCGACTTGCGGAAGCTGCTGGAGCTGATCGTGGATGCGGGCGAGGTTCAGGCGAAAAATATTCTCCCCCTCACGCACATCAGCCACTTTCAAAATCTGCTCCCGTTGCAGAGTGCCGTCTGTCTGCACTTCGATCGTGCTCAGTTGGTAATCCGGATTCTCAAAGAACAAGCGCTCCGCTCCCCACCGCACGCCGATATAGAGACCTACGCATACCACGCATGCCAGCACGCCTTTGGAAACAACCACGAGCACTCGCCTGTTCCGGTGCTGCGTCGCTTTGCGCGAGCGGACTTTCACGTCGAGCAAATGTTGCTGGCGTCGCTGCCGCCGATTCGAGACGCGCCGATTGCGGGCTCGAGGGGGTTCCGGGCGGCGTCTCATTTCGCACTCCTCCCTCTCCGCATCCGTGAGAGTTCGATGATGCGCACGCAAAGATCGACATAATTGACTCCGGCAGCAGCCGCTGCTTCCGGCAAGAGGCTGGCTTCGGTCATTCCCGGGATCGTGTTGGCTTCCAGAACTGTGGCCACGCCGTCTGCCGGCAAAAGCACATCAACACGCGAATAAACCTTTAGGCCGAGGGCCACATGGGCGCGCAAGGCGAGATCCTGGATTTCCCTCGTCTTTTCAGGATCGATCCTCGCTGGGCAAACGTGCTCCGCCCCTCCCCCTGCCTTCGGATTAAGGAACGGATACTTGTTGGCAAAATCGTAAAACCCGCCCTTTGGAATGATCTCCAGAATAGGCAGCGCTTGATCGCCTAAAATTCCGACCGTCAGCTCCCGTCCCGGAACAAATTTCTCCACCAGCAACTGGCGGCCGTACTTCGCAACCTCCGCCATCGCGGAATCAATCTCGCGCTCGTTCCTTATAATATAGACACCCACGGTCGAACCTTCTCGCGGCGGTTTGATGACCAAAGGAATCGGAATGGTTGGCCGCTGGTCGACTGAAATCACCTGCCAGGGTGGTGTGGTGACACCGCGCGCGCGAAATTTTTCCTTGGAACGAATTTTGTCGAAGGCGGTTTCGCTCTCTTCGATGCCGTCCCCGGTATAGGCCACACCGCGTTCTTCCAGAATTCTTTGGAGCTGACCGTCCTCTCCGAATGTCCCGTGAATAGTGAGAAAAGCGAGATCGATGTCGGACGGGAGCTGGAAATTCTTATCGCGAACATCGATATCCACGACCTCGGCGCCTAACGAGCGCAGCGCTTTTGAGACTCCACGACCAGTCGCGAGCGAAACTTCGCGTTCCGTCCCGGGCCCACCCATGAGCACGGCAATTTTCTGGCCGGAAATTTCAGACGTCATGACGTCACCCTCCAGCGTTGCGCGCGCTCAATTAAGGAGAGCACGCAGACCGCGTGCAGGCGATGGCATCCTCGCCATCGCGCGCTCCTTCGAACTGGTGGCGGTGCCATTGTCAGTTTTACGACGTCCATGAAAGATCGTTGCGGCGCGCCGCCGCAACGAGCATGCGAGCCGGGTGCGCTCCCCAGCGCACCGCGTAGTCGCGTCTGAAAAATCTGTTTTTCAGCCATGTTTCATCTGTGGCTAAGGCGTCTTCTACAAATCACGCCGGTTCTCCCACGATTTTAACTTCCGTCTGCAGCTCGATCCCACGCTTTGTGCGCGCGGTCGCTTTGACCTTGTCGATCAACTCAAGCATTTCCGCCGCGGTCGCCCGGACATCATTGACGATGAAATTGCCATGCACTTCGGAGACGCGCGCATTGCCCACGTGCGAATCTTTTAACCCTAGTTCATCGATAAGTTTTCCCGCCGGACAAGGGCCTGGATTTTTGAAAATGCAGCCCGCGCTTTTGGCCATTGGCTGCGAAGTGCGCCGCTTTTCCTGAGAGGCTTCCAGTTTGCGAACGATTTCCTCGGCCGGCGCGGGCTGGCCGTGAAAAACCGCGCGAACCGCATAGTTTTTTTCCAGGATTGGCACGTTGCGATAATGCACCTCTAGTTCGTCGCGGTTTTTCGTGTGCGCTTCGCCGTTGGAATCGAGATAACGAAGACGCGCCACGTTTTCAAAAGTTTGCGCGCCCATCGCGCCCGCGTTCATGCGCAACGCGCCGCCAATCGCGCCGGGAATTCCTTCCATCCATTCGAGGCCAGTCAAGCCGGCCGCTTTTCCGACGTATGCGAGTTCTTTTAGTTTTGCGCCGACGCCAGCGGTGATTTCAGTTCCGTTGATGTCGATCCTGTCGAAATCGCCGCCACACGGATGAACCACCACACCGCGGATGCCACCGTCGCGCACGAGCAAATTTGATCCGCGGCCGATGACGAAAAGCGGAAGAGTTTCGTCCCGGCAAAAGCGAATCAATTCTGCGAAAGCGGTTTCATTGCGCGGTTCAACCCAAAACTGCGCCGGACCGCCGACGCGCAAAGTCGTGTGCTTAGAGAGCGGCTCGTATAACCGGACATCGCCTTCTTCCCCGACGATCGCTTTCAACTCTTCTGCAATGACGAGATCTGCGGCCAGGATCGATAATTGCTCGTGAATGTTGCCCGCGCCTAGGCTCAACACGAGATCGCCGGAATTCAGCATGTTTCCGACATCGCGATGCATCCATTCCAAACGCGGCTGGTAACTCACGCCGCCATGACCGTGTGCGACAATTTCATCCGCGATGGTTTGACCACTGATTTCGAGAATCGGCGCCTCCCCTGCCGCGTAAACATCCGTCACGATGACCCGGTCAGAATCATCGAACGCGCTTCCGAATTCTTTGCGCAGCGCTTTCGTTCGCGAAAAACGATGTGGCTGAAACATGGTCAACACACGGTTGCGCTTCGTTGATTTCGCCGTCTTAAGCGTGGCGCGAATTTCCGTTGGATGATGCGCGTAATCATCGACTAGTAGAAAACGATCGCTGGCGTATTTGATTTCAAAACGACGACGGGCGTGCTCGAACCTGCACAGCGAGGCGGCAATCTTTCCAAAAGGAATCCCGAGTTCGGTGGCGAGCGCGATCACGCCGATGGCGTTGTGAACGTTGTGCTGGCCGGGAACATTCAGCACCGCTTCGCCAAGTTGTTTGCCTTGACGACAAACGCGAAAAACGGACGCGAAATCGCGCAGCTCAAGAGCGACGCCGCGGTAGTCCGCTTTTTCAGAAAAGCCGTAAGAGATGGCGGCTTTTCGCTTGGCGCATAATTTCAAGGTGTTCGCGTCATCGGCGCTGTAGAAAACAGTTGCGCTTGTTTGTGCGACGAGCTGAGCAAAAACTTTTTCGATGGCGGCGAGATCGGGATAAAAATCGAGATGCTCTTCTTCAAGGTTCAAAATGAGAGTCAGTTCGGGATGAAAATACTTGAGCGTCCCATCGCTTTCATCGCCTTCCGCGACAAAATATTCGCCGCGCGGGTCCCAATGCGCGTTGGTCCCGAGAATCGGGATTTCCGCGCCGACGTAATGCGACGGATGCAGTCCACCTTCGCGCAGAACGTGCGCCGCCATGGCCGAGGTCGTCGTTTTTCCGTGCATTCCAGCGATGACGATGCCGCGTTTGCCGTGCATAATGGCAGCGAGCGCCTCGGCCCGGCGCAGCACAGGCTTTCCAGAATCGCGTGCGCTTAGCAGGATCGGATTGTCGATCTTAATGGCGGAGGAGAAGATGACGAGCTCGGCGTCACTCGCATCCTCCGCGCGATGTTCTTCACGAAAACGCAGACCGAGACGCTGCAATCGATCCGTCTCCAATGTGCTAACTTTATCCGAACCGCTAACATCGTGCCCGAGCTCGAGCAAAAGCGCAGCGATTCCGCTCATTCCACTCCCAGCCACGCCGATGAGATGAATCTTGTGGTGCTCACTCATGAGCAGCTTCGTCAGGTCCATTTCAGAGGCGCGCGTCATGAGTCGTATATTTTTCCATGGTTGCAACCACCAGCCCAGCGGCGTTTTCCGGCGCCAGGCGCGAACAGTTTTCGGACATACGCCGAAGTTTCTGCGTGTCGCCGATCAATTCCTTGATTTTGCCGGCCAGCACCTCGCCGGAAAGCTCCGATTCCTTCAGGAGAATCGCGGCCTCCGCGCGCGCAAAGATTTCCGCATTGCGCGATTGATGATCGTCGGCCGCATAGGGAAACGGGATTAGAATGCCCGGTAGCGAAAAGGCCGCGAACTCGGCCAGACTGGCCGCGCCCGCGCGCGCCACGATAAGATCGGCCGCACTATAAACTTCCTCCATCCGATGGTGAAAAGCGGCAACAAAAGCGGGAATACTTTCGCGGCGATAATTATCCGCGACCAAACGCTCGTCGCGCCCACCGGAGAGATGGATGACCTGGAGCGGGACATCTTTCAACGAGGGCAGCGATTTGATGATGGCCTGGTTAATCCCGCTCGCGCCCTGGCTCCCGCCCATCACGAGCAGCGTCGTGGGGTCTTCGCGCAGGCCCAGTCTTCGACGTGCAATATGTCGATCCAAGCGTTTGAGCTCGGTGCGGATGGGCGTGCCGGTGACTTCCGTGCGCGCTTTTGGAAAAAAAGGCGCACATTCCTGGAATCCGAGAAGGACGGCACGTACCATTCGCGCGGTGAGGCGGTTGGCTTTTCCGGGAATGGCGTTCGATTCGTGAATAAAAGTTGAAACGCCACGCATGCGCCCAGCGAGGACGGGCGCGGTAGAGGTGAAGCCGCCCATGCCGAGAACAACTTGTGGTTTGAACTTGCGGTAGATGGACCGACAAAGCGAAAGGCTTGCGCCGAATCGCCGGATAAAGCCCAGAATCGCAGGCGAGAATGGCGAAGGCAATCCGACCGTGGGCAACTTTTCGAATTGGAAGCTCGCGCCTCCGGAAAGCGCGAGCGTATCAATTTCCTTTTCCGAGACCAAGAGCATGACTTCGTGGCCGCGATCGCGCAGCACCTCGGCCACGGCGATGCCGGGGAAAAGGTGTCCGCCGGTTCCACCACATGCGATCACTGTGTTCATGGAAATGAATTGTCGATCTTGCAATTAAATCCGCGGTGTCATCCGAGCCGGCAGCGTCGTCTGTTTCTTGTCCAACGGTTCAAGAATCCCCTGACGATAAATGTTCAGAAGTAAACCAATCCCGAACAAAGACGCGGCGAGGTTCGAACCTCCGTAGCTGATAAAGGGGAGCGGCAGACCTTTGTTCGGCAAAAGCGAAGTGGTCACGCCAATGTTCACCGCCGCTTGCAAAGCCAGCAGCGAAACAACGCCACAGCCAAGCAGCAAACCGAACCGGTCTTTGGCGTGCAGCGCGATCATCATTCCGCAAACGATGATGACCACGAACAAAAAGACCACCAGCAAGCTGACCCGCAGACCGAGCTCTTCACCGATAATCGGGAAAATGAAATCTGTGTGGGCATAGGGAAGGTAAAGCATTTTTTGCCGGCCGTTGCCGAGGCCGAGCCCTTCCATTCCGCCGCTACCCCAGGCGATTAACGCCTGCATCTGCTGCAAGCCGGCATCTTGTTTGAAGCGTTGCGGATCGAGAAACGCGGCCAGCCGGCCCATTCGTTCCGACATTTGCGTGGCGAGAAAAAGAATGCCGCCTACTCCGGCAAGCGAAACCATGCTGAGCAA
>JBAQJG010000781.1:0-2004 GCA_049300145.1 Chthoniobacterales bacterium
GAAGGCGGTGTCGAGCGTGCCGTCCGGGTTCAGCCGGGCAATGCGGTTGCGCGTGACCGGCAGTCCGCCGTTGGGCGAGAGCGCTGTAAAGTCGCCGCCAATTAAAATCTTGCCATCCGGTTGGACGACGACGACGCGAACCGTGCCGTTGGCGTTCGGATCGAAACCATCAAGCGCGGATTGTCCGCGCACCGCCGCCGCGCCGCTCGCGAGCGCCAAGCCGACGAGCACCATCAAACTGAATCGAGCGGACGAGCGTAATCTATTTCCTGCCGAGTTTTTTATTTTTCGGTTCCCTTTTTGGCCTCTACCCGCGAGGGTACTTAGACCAGCGGGGCCCGGTGTCAATCTATTTGCTGGGTCCCATCAGGTCCCGCCTGCAGATTCCGCTTTTCGATCACATCATCGTCGGCGGTCACGAAACCTTCAGCTTTCGCGAGGTTACATGGCCCCCGCGCAACGACCGAGCTGGGGAAACTGCTTGTCGAGGAGGAACTGCTCCGGGTGATCCGCGGCGGGCTGGCTTTAGCCGCCCGGAAAATGGATGACTATCATTTGGCAGATGGCATTAAGGAACAGGCGGACAAGTTGGAGGAGGGCCCAGCTTACATGGACGGTCCACGCGCGGAAATCATCGCGGCTTTAGCGCTTGAACTTTACCACCGATCAAGAACGAAAGTGCAGGAACGGAAATGAAAACGGTCATCCTATACATAATGTGCGCGCTGCTGCCGGAGGGCTGCGCGAGCTCGGCAAATACCGGCGCGCCACGGACTGCCGACCGGAAAACGGCTCCGAAGAAAATCGCCGAAGAGGACAAACCCCCGTTTATCGGGATGACCAAGGCGGAAGCTTTTGGCGCGTTACGGCGAGCCAAAGAAGGGGACTGTTAGTGACGAGGGCGAGCAATGGACATACTGGCTGAATTTCGGCGAGTTCATGGGCAAGCAAATGATTCCGTTCTTTTTTAGCGAGGAACAGATTCGGATCGGCGTGCTGATTTTTGGCCTGGACGGCCGCGTGAAGAAGTTCAATTGGGACGCACAACCGGAGACGTAAAATGAAAGTCCTGTATCTCACACTCAAGGTGCGGCCGGCGCGAGAGCACCCGATGCATTGGGATTGGCAGTGCAGGATCCTAAGTATTTGGCTTTTCGGTTCCTCAGACGAGGATGCGTGCGAGCGGGCGGAGAAAATCTTAAAGTGGCTGCCATAGCGTTCGGCTCGGCATACCACAGGCTGCCGAATGGCAGCGCGTCGGAAACCAAATCAAAGCCGCGATGGCCCGGTCCCCCCCACGCCAGCTCGAAGACGGGGGACAGCGGTCTGAAAAGGGTTTTGCATGGCGGAGTTTTTTTGGCACGCCAGATGCCCACTAAAAATGGAAAAGACGGCCATGAAGGGAGGCCGATCAAACATGAAAAGCCTCAAGCTGGTTTCTATCTTTGCAGTTTTGGTTGTCAGCGGATACGCGTTCTGGTCTGCGCTTCTTTCTTGGGCGCTAGCGCCAGATGTTCCAACTTGTTGGATCGGGAGAACCGGAGTGCATGTCGGGCGGCAAGTCGAAAAATCGACAGCGTCGTCGTTCCATGAGCAATCCGTCCGGGCCGCCAAGCTTCCGGGAGTCCCGGCTGATACGATCACGCAAGCCACCAAAGTAGCTCGCGATCTTCGCGAGGCATCCGTTGCGTATGAGCAAGGGATCGTAGTCGAACGGAATCATGTCACAGCCGTGGCGCTTAAAACGCGAGCTGATTCGATCGATGAGTTAATCGACGAGATCCAGAGCCAGCCCGTCACTGGCAAGCCTGAGGACGCCGAGAAAAAACTTCCGAGTCTAAGAGCGCTCCGCAGCATTGCGAAATTAGATCAACGATAACTGTCGCGCCCTGCGCGGGCGTTTTGCTCCGACGCCTCAGGCGACTCGCGACGGAACAGATGTCCAACTTTCAGCCGCGATTCGAGGTTGATGGTTGATGCCCCCAGCCCAGACCCTATTTGTCC
>JBAQJG010000782.1:0-1680 GCA_049300145.1 Chthoniobacterales bacterium
ATTCGGCCATCACTTCGGCGACGAGAGCGTCGAATTCCTCGAGACCCTCTGACGGCATTCCGCTCATAGGCGCTCCCCGAGATGAAGCGCCCCAAATAGCGCCCGGTCGCCAACCTTGCTACGCCCGACAGGCTATGCAGCCGGTAGCCGCCCGGACCGATAACCGGAAGTTCCAGGACGGGCAGCCATCCCAGGTGAAAGTGCGTATCGCGGTTGGACAAATATTACGATTATAAAAATCTTATAATTGACAATGGGGTATTTTCGTGCTAAGAAACGCATTCAAAATCTTGAAGTTTCTTGAGCTCTAGCAAGCTGCGGACCCGACGAGCAACTGCAGGTGACTATTTTCAAAATCGAAATCAACGCCAAACGGTTACGGCTGTCGGTAAGCCGGCCGAGCCACGCCTTTAGAGGGATCAAATGATTCTAAATGTAATCAGGATTTTCGCCAGTCTCTGCGCGCTGGGCGGGTGTTCCGCCATCCAGCAGAAGGTCGAGATGGACGCCTCCGCGGCGGCGATGATCGCCGCCAACGCCGGCGACAATGCCGGAGCCGCTTGCTTCAAAGCGTTGGAACCGGTCGTCGACACCCCTGCGGCCGGCCTTCTGAGCAAGTTCGAAGTCGCTCGCGCCGGTCAGATTATCGTAGAGGACGGGCCGTGCGCGCCGCTCGTCGCCGGGCTCTTCCTGCATCTGCTGAACAAGATCCCAGGAACTCCCTGACGAACCTGCCGAAGCGCGGCGTCCTGTTCTTCTACTGTAAAAACAGGACGACCGGAGCGCACAGAGGCCCGGGAAGGGCCGGGTACGCGAAAAGCACCCGGTCCGATGGCGGGGTGCGGCGAACCATGCCGCACCCCGGCCGTGGCGGCTAGTTGATCAGGCCGTAGAACTTGCCGGCGTTCTCGCAGGTCATCTTGTAGGTCACATCGGCCGGCAAATGGCTGAACTGGTCTTCGATGTATTTCTTCGATTCCGGCCAGACGCCGTCGGGGTGCGGGTAATCGGAGCCCCACATCAGGGTCTCGATGCCCATCTCGTCGATCAGCTTGGTGCCGACGCGGTCGAACTGGAAGGTCGCCTTGCACTGGCGGCGCCAATACTCGCTCGGCAACATCTTGAGCTTGAGGTCCTGATACTGGTCCTGGTACTCGAAATCCATGCGGTCGATGACGTAGGGGATCCAGCCGATGCCGCTCTCGCCGAAGACGACGCGGATGTTCGGGAAACGCTCGAACACCGCCGCGCCCATCAAATCGGTCAGGATCGTCGCCAAGGTCATCTGAAAGCGGCACAAGCCACTGTAGGTCATCCGTCGGGCGATCGTCGGCTCGAGCTGCTTGCGCAATTCCGGGTCGGTCGCGGGGAACGTATGGAAATGCAGCGGCAGCTGGGTTTCGTTGACCGCCTCCCACAGCGGATCCCACATCGGATGCCACATCGGCGTCATGTGCCAGGAGCAGCTGAGTTCGACGCCCTTCATGCCGAGTTTGGCGACCCGGCGGACCTCGGCGGCCGCGGCATCGATGTCGCTATACGGCAGGCAGGCCAGGCCGATCTCGCGATCGGGATAATAGCTGCAGAAATTGTTCATGAAGTTGTTGTAGATGCGCAGCATCTCGTTGGCCGCGGCCGGGTTCTTCATCTTCGCGCATGCCGCGAGAATGCCGTAGATGA
>JBAQJG010000783.1:0-3687 GCA_049300145.1 Chthoniobacterales bacterium
GAAAGCACGCCGGCCAACAGCTCGGAGGGCACAAGCGTCGCCTGAAACTGATTGTAAAGTTTGCGCACGTATGTCCGCGCCAATTTCATGGCCCGGCCAGTGGCACGTTTGCCGAGAAGCCTCGTGCTGCTGCGCAGATATGCCTCCGGGAAGTGCGAATGATAAAAGCCAACGACCGGAATTTTCAAAGAACGGCCAACTGCAATGGCTTTCCATCCCACCTGGTAAGGATCGCCCGATTCAATGAGGTCGGGACGCTCGCGCTCGAGAATTTCTTCTACCGCGCGTAAGTTCAGGAGCGCCCGGTAGCGTGATGTGCGGGAAAAAAGCGGCGAGTGAATCGAATAAATGCGCGATCTCGCATTCCCTCGCACTTCCGTTTTTGATCCAGGAATAACAAGGACGTGCTCATCCGCCGGCAAGTGCTTGTCGATGTAGGCAATTTTTTCGTGAACGTAACGCTTCACGCCGCCGCTGCGCGGCGAGTAAAACTGCGTCAAATCACAAATCTTCAAGACGCGATCAGGAGCGCGATTCCAGTTCGCTCAGGTAACGTTCGGCCTCCAGCGCGGCCACGCAGCCCGTGCCGGCGGCTGTCACCGCCTGTTTGTAAACGCGGTCCGCCACATCGCCAGCGATGAAGACCCCGGGATATTTACTCTCCGCAAGATTCTTGGCGACTAAATAACCATCCAGATCGGCCTCGAGTTTTCCGCCATAGGCCTTCGTATTCGGATCATGCCCAATCGCAACAAAGACGCATGTGACCGGCAATTCACGCTCCTCGTTGGTTTTGACGTTTCGCAAGCGCACCGCGCGCATCTCGCCTCTCTCGTCCGGAATGTATTTTGTGACCACCGTGTTCCAGATCGGCTCGATCTTTTTATTCGCGAAAACGCGATCGGCCATGATTTTCGAGGCGCGCAGTTTATCACGCCGATGAATCAAGTAAACTTTTGAAGCGAAGCGGGTGAGGAAAAGCGATTCCTCCGCGGCTGAATCGCCGCCTCCAACCACGCACACCGGCTCGTTTTTGTAAAACGCTCCGTCGCACGTTGCGCAGGAGGTTAGACCGTGACCGATCAACTTCTCTTCGTTCTCGAGTCTCAGCCAGCGCGCGGAAGCTCCGCTGGCAATGATAAGCGCCTGCGTCTCCAGCCATTCATCATCCGCTTTGATGCGCACGTGGCTATCCTTTGGCTCAAAATCGGTTACTTCTGCGTAGGCAAAACGGGTGCCGAATTTTTCTGCCTGCTTGTGCATGTTGGCGATGAGCTCCGGCCCATCAATTCCGTCTGGAAAGCCCGGGTAATTTTCCACGAGCGTCGTTGTCGAAAGCTGGCCGCCAGGTTGACGGCCTTCGAGCACAAGCGGATTCAAATCGGCGCGCGCCGCATAAATGGCAGCGGTCAATCCCGCGCAGCCGCTCCCGACGATGATCACCTTCTCCATGAATGAACTTAGCATGCCGCGCAAGTGCGCCAACCCGAGTTGGATCGAGCAGTCGTCGCCGCCGCGATCTCGATGTTACCAGTGTCGGCGTAGCCAAGCTATTTTAACGTCGCACGACGGAGCGGCCGATCCACCTTTGATCGCCACGATCGCCCGCGTAATCTGCGCGATGCCCGAGCTGGCCGAAGTCGAATGGTTTCGCAAACAATGGAGCGCCGGCCTCGGCAGAGAGATTGTCGATATTCGGTCGCACGCACGGAAAAGAGTTTTTCGCGGAACGAACCCGCGCGCCCTTAAAGAAAATCTTGTCGGCCAGAAGCTATTAAGATCGACAACGCGCGGGAAACGAATGCTGTTCATATTTTCCGGCGACAATTGGCTTGGTATTCATCTCGGCATGACGGGCAAAATCCATGTCGAATCAGAGAATTTTCGCCCCGACAAACACGACCACCTCGTTTTGTATCAACGCGAACGTGCACTGGTCTTCACCGACTCGCGACAATTTGGTCGGGTGCGCTTTCATCACGGGTCGGATGAACCGGATTGGTGGAGGAGCGATGTTCCAGAAATCATTTCGCCAGACTTCAATCTGGAATTCGTCGATCAATTCCTAGATCGACATCGTAACGCGCCGATCAAAGCCGTCCTGCTCATGCAGCGCGGTTTCCCCGGAATCGGCAACTGGATGGCGGACGAAATTCTGTGGCGGGCGAAAGTGTTGCCCTCGAAGCGAGCCGGAAAATTAAACCCCCGCGAGCGCGTCACGATTTTCCGCACCGCAAAATTCGTCGTCAGGCGATCGCTGGAAACGCTCGGCAAATACTTCTCCGATCCGCCGCGAACTTGGCTCATTCATCAGCGCTGGGAAAACAGCGGTGTTTGTCCGCGCCATCGCACACCTTTGCGACGCGCGACGATCGGCGGTCGCACGACCGCGTGGTGCCCACGCTGTCAAAGATGAAACGGGAAAGATGGCCTCGGTGCCGTCCGACAAATTAATGGGACGCGACGGAGCGCGTCCCTCCGATGCAATTGTCGATCCTGGGGATCGTCAATCTCACACCGTGATATGGACGACGATTTTGTGGAAGCCGGTCACGCCGGAGAACGGGCTGCGATCTTCTTCCCATTCTTGCACGTCGCCTTGGCCATCAGTGGCGCGCACGACAATGGTGTAATCGTCCGGCTCATCGGGCATCCAGCCATTGTGTGCGCTCCAGAGCGACCACGCGAGATCCCCTCCAGTGTAATAAATATCGGCGTCGTCCCACGTTTCACCATCATCGAGGCTGAGCTCAACACGCGAGATGCCGCGATCGCCGCCGAACGCGACCCCTTTGACTTCGATTGGTCCCCGTAATTCGTTAATCGAGAATCGTGATTCATGTTCCGGCACATCGATGCGCGACCGTGTTGGCACGATGAAATCCGGGCCCCAACCTTGCGTTTCATAAAACCCTTTCGCGTTCGCGTCTGTTACTTCGATTCGCGTGAGCCATTTGACATGTTTCTCGCCGAAATATCCGGGAACGATGACGCGCGCTGGATAACCATGCCGGTGCGGCAGCGGCATTCCATTCATTTCGTAGGCAACGATGGTGGCAGGGTCCATTGCCTTTTCGAGCGAAATTGTGTCCGTGTAATTGTCCACGCCGTGCAGCCGAACTTTCGCGGCGTTTGAAAGCGGGGCGGCCGGATCGAGCAGATCATGCATCGCCACGCCCTTCCAGACGGCGTTGCTCATCAGGCCGGCGTCCAATCCGTTGCTGATGCACATAAGCGTTGTCTCCTGCTCGACCGGAGCGATAGCGGTGAAATCTTCGAACCGATACTCGCGCGGATTCTCGACGAGGCCGGTCACTTCGAGATGCCACAGGTGCACATTCACGCGCGGATCGACGACGTTCTTCGTCACGCAATAAAACAATTCGTTAGGCGTGATCGGCTGAACGACACGGCCTTTGTATTGCGTTCCATCGTAACTAAACGTAGCCGCGCGATAAAGTTTCCGCATCAGACCAACGCCACCGCCGACGATGAGCACGCCCAGCCCGCCCAAGATCAGCGCACGCCGTCCGATTGCCGGAGTGAACTCTTGCTTGTCGCTTCCAGTTTTTGCGCGAGTGAGAAAGTGAAACCCGGTTACGAGGGTTCGTTCAAAAGCGAAAACAGCGAGCGCGAAACCAACCAGCGTCACCAACCTCGCCGCATCAATCGGCAATCCGCGATAAC
>JBAQJG010000784.1:0-4980 GCA_049300145.1 Chthoniobacterales bacterium
TTGCCGGACGTTCGGGAGTGGGTGGATGATGCAGGAACTCCGCCGGATACGCTTTGATAATTCCATCGACATCGTGGACCCGGAGCTGGTGTTGATCGACCAGCAAGCGATTGGTCGGCGGATCGCCTTTGAAAAGCGTGATTGTTCCCTCAACGCCGAAAATCCGGCCGACGAGGGAGCCGATCAGCAGGGTGATGATACCGAGATGAGTAATCAGAAATGCCGAGTGATATTTTTTCCAGGGCCAGCGCGACAGCGCCGACGCCGTCAAATTGATGCCGAGCAAAACGAGCCAGGCGTTGAACCAGGGCGCGCCGTAAACGTAGGCGCGCGCCACTTTCGCGTCGAAGCTCGATTCGTAGATCGTGCCCGCAATCGCGGCAACGATCAGCACAGCGAGTAAAACGACCGCGAGCTTGAGCGACGCAAAGAATTCGAAGATCGGATTGCGTTGCCAGGCTCGCCGCGGGACGAGCCCGTCCGATCCGCCATAGGACGGATTCGTCCGACCGGCGAACTGGCGGATCGGTTGCTCGGATGAATTCGAATTGGCCATGCCGGGATCGATATCTTCCGCGAGGATGACGCTGCATTCAAGGTTCGAACACAGACCCAGGAAGCGGCGTCTTCCGGATCACTTCGTCAGTGCGGCACGAAATTTTCGCACGTGTTCCCCAAACTGGGGCGGCGCGAAATTCTCGCGCAGACGCACGTCTTCATGAAGCAAATTAAGTTCACTATCGATCTTGAGCGGTACGCCGCGATTTTGCTTGAGTGCGGCGGAAAGACGATCGAGCGCGAGCACAACTCGGCGTGCACGATACCAGAGCGTTTGCGCGGATGTTTCTTTGGTGACGACGAATTCTGAATCGGTCGCAACGAGCGCGCGCAAGATTGCCATGATCGAGTCGATGTTTGGATTCCAACTCGGCGCGCGACGCGCCAAATCATCCGCTTGCTTTTGCACCGGTTCAAGATCGGAAGAAGCTGGTTCGGAAATTTTCGCTAAAGCCGGCTCAACCGCCGTCGCCTTCGCGAGTAGCCATGCGAGCGCGATGGCAGTTTCCTGCATATCAGCCGCAGGATCAGAATCGGTCCGGGACCGCCACGCCGATTCGCGCAAAGCGACAGCCTGACCGGTCAGCCAGGCGCGCGGGCCGATCCACGGATCATCGTCGCGCCAATGTTTCGGCTCGTTTACGGATTGGCCATCGAGCTCAAACACGAGCGTAGGATGGCCGGCTTTCAAAAGATCGTTATCGATGTTTTGATGACAGGCGACGCAAGTGTTGGCGCGGACATAGAGGCTGCGCAGGTCGCGCATCCCCGCGGTAACGCGCATTGCATAATTCCAGTCGGCTCGCGTGTGTCCGCGCAACCACGAGCCGGCCGCGCCATGACAACTTTCGCAGGAAACGCCTTCGTCCGCGTGCGCGGTGGAGGCGAGCCGCTTTGGCGCGACGGACTGAAAGGGTGAATGACAAACGGTGCAGCGCGCGCTCGATTGCGCTTCGCCAATTCCAATGGTTTCCGCGATCCGCGCCGAACGGGCATCGAGCAAAATGGCAAAAGCGCGCGTATGAAAATCCTGGCGCGACCAGGTGATGTATTGGCTGCGCTTTTCGCCTGCCCCGCCGTGACAACTGGAAGATTTGCACCCGACTGCGCCGATGAAGAGCGCGCTGGGCTCGGGCGTTTGTTTTATTTCTTTCGCGGAGGCTTCAGCGCAAGCCGCAATTATGAGGAAGCAAAACCACTGGGTTTGGAATCGCAACACACGGCGAGATTAACACGGGCGCAGCGAAGAATTCCACGACAAAGCTGGAGCGCGTTCTCCGAACGCGTTGTTAAGTCAAGCGCCGTAGGCGCATATATTTAGAATCGTCTTCGGAGAAGCCGATCCACCTTGGACGATCTACTTCAATTCGTCCACGCCTTCCAGCGTTTGCGGACCGGTTTTGTATAGCGGTGGATGTCGATGTTTCTGGCGCGATCGACGCCTTCCTTCACCGCTTCGGCCGAGTCTTGGTATTTTTCCTTCAGCGATTTGAGAAACGGCCAGAGGAAAGGCAACGAAAGAAAACCCCAGGGCACGTTTGCTAGCGAGGGTTTCACCTCAATTTCCTTCTCCTCGGCGCTGGAGGCATAACGGATCGCCAATCCGATGGCGAGACCAATGGCGAGCGCTCCCAGGATGGTGGGCACGGGGTTTTCGCGCAGGAAAAATTCAGTGCGCTGGCGGGCCATGCCTGCTTTTTCTTTCGTCTGCGCCCAAGTGTCGCCGGCCGCCGTCGAAACTCTGTGCGCGGTGCGCCGCAAACGGCCTTCCGCTTCAGATGAAGTTTGCTCTTCACGCGCCTGCATCGACGCAGCCAACGGTTCCTCTTCCTCAAATTCATCGCCGCTTGGATTCATCATATAAATGATTCGCAATTCGTCGCCGATTTGCGCCTCTCATTTGTTCCTCACGTCCACCGATTAAACCAAACTCGAAATAATTAGGCGGACGAGCGACCCCCAGCTACAGCACACACGGCCGAAACCCGGAGCGTTTATCGAAATTGGGGGTAATCCCCCGGCCCGTCAACAGGCAACTCATTGCGCCCCTGGATCAGACTTTCAACGTTCAACACAAGAGTCGCTGATAGGCGGCGTGAATCTCGTCGTTCGCGACCACGAAGATCACCTGATCGATCTCGTCGTTGTTTGTCAGGAAATCTTGGGTTGTTTCGACGGCAATCTTTGCCGCTTCAATAATTGGATAGCGGTATGCGCCGCAACTGATCGCCGGAAACGCAATGGTCTTCACAGAGTTTTCGAGCGCGAGGTGGAGCGAGTTTCGGTAACAGTTCGCTAGCAGTCCTGGTTCGCCGCGATGACCTCCGGTCCAGAATGGGCCGACGGTGTAGATGACAAAACGCGCGGGCAAATTGTATCCGGGAGTGATTTTCGCCTCACCAGACTGGCAACCGCCAAGTGTGCGACATTCGGCGAGAAGCTCCGGTCCAGCGGCGCGATGAATGGCGCCATCGACTCCGCCGCCGCCAAGCAACGTCGTATTGGCCGCGTTCACAATTGCATCGACATCGAGTGCAGTAATGTCGCCGCGGACGATATCGATCTTGCTATCGATATTAGATATTACTGTTCACGGCATCATTGTCGCAACGTGAATCGGGCGTCTCAGTGTCAAGGTGGATCGAGCAGTCCCTTGCTCGATGCTAAAAATTAGACGGCGAAGCCGCATTAATTTAACATCGCCCGGCGGAGCGGCCGATCCACCATTGCGATTAGGCATTATTAGCACCTGTTTTCACGGCGCGAGCCGGTCGATTAGCCACTCGCCGTTCGTTTGCAACGTATAACGAAAGCGATCGTGCAAACGATTTGGGCGTCCTTGCCAGAATTCTACAATTTCCGGTTTCACGCGATAACCGCCCCAACGTGGCGGCAACGCGATCGGTTTTTCGGCAAAACGCTCGGTCATTTCCGCCATGCGCGCGTCGAGCACGCGGCGCCCGTCGACCACTTCACTCTGACGCGAGGCCCATGCGCCAAGCTGGCTGCCGCGCGGGCGGGAATGAAAATAACCCTCGGATTCTTCGCGCGACGTTTTCTCCGCCGCGCCGCTGATCCGGATTTGGCGATCCAGTTCGATCCAATAGAAGGCAAGCGCGGCGTACGGGTTGGCCTCGAGCTGTTTCCCTTTTTCGCTTTCGTAATTTGTGAAAAAGACGAAGCCGTCCTGATCGAATCCTTTCAATAAAACCACGCGCACCGACGGCCTTGCATCTCGCCTAGCCGTAGCGAGGCTCATGGCGTTGACGTCGCGAATGCCTGCTTCGATCGCGGCGGTAAACCAGTTTGCAAATTGTTTGATCGGATCGGGATCGAGATCGCGACGACGCAAGCCATCGGCGGCGTGTTCGTAACGCGAAGAACCAGGATCGTGCGGTGTCTCTAACATCTAACGGCACAATATTCGCCAGATCGAGATTGTCGATCTTGCGCTTCGTTAGGCGGCGTTGACCTGCGGAGCACAGGCATCCTGCCTGTGGGGCAAGCGGGCATCTTGCCTGCGAGAGTGAGGATTAGACTGGAAGCCTGATCGTCCCACCGATTGGGAGTCTGCGGCCCTCGGCAACGGCGAGCGCGGAAATTTCCCGACCGATCAGGACGCGTTTGGCGGATCGGGTCCCAGCGATTAATTCCCGAGGACACCGAATGATGAAGACGACCGGATTTGCGCCGACCGCGCTACCAACAGCGCGGGCAGCCTGCGGTTGGTCGATCGCGGCCGAGAGTCTCCGCTAAAGTAATGACCGAGCCAGCCGGAACTTGCACAGCTCTGGAAAGATCCGCGCCGCTTTTCCAGCGGGACTGTCGGATATTCCTACATTCTTTGCTCACATCGTAAAGTGTTTATAAAGAACTATTAAACACCGGTTTCACAAAACTGGCGGCAAATAAACGTCGGATTTTATTACAGTTTCGTGAAAAGTGAGGATTGGACAAACGAACCAAAGTAGAAAATTCGTTATCTGCGTATTCATCTGTTTCATAGCAACTTGTAGCATGCAGCAGAGCCGACTTATGAGAATGTAAAATGTCGTTGGCGCGGGCCCTGCTGTTTCTTGGCCAATGAAACCATTAAAATACACTTTATTGCTGGTGGCACTATGCATCGGGATGACCTGCCTCGCGAGCGCCATCCCCATACCTCCTTTCGAATTCGGGGAGAACGGCACGACGGGTCCGGGTATCGATATACCTAAAAATGGAACCGGAATCGATGGTAGTAATGGCAACAATGAACCTAACAACTTTTTCCGTCTGCAAACCGTCGTCGGTTTCTATAATGCTAATACCATAAACCCCCTTCTTCCGACGCCGATAGAAGCTGGCTTCCAGAATACGGGCACGGGTACGATTTCCGTAACCGGCTTTGACTATCTGGTACTCCACTACGGAGTGGGAACT
>JBAQJG010000785.1:0-6232 GCA_049300145.1 Chthoniobacterales bacterium
CGTCATGGTTTCCTCGATCGCGGTGAGTGTTTTGAGCCCAAGGAAATCCATTTTGAGCAAGCCGAGATCGTTAAGCGGCCCCATCGGATACTGGCTGACGATGTCGTTGCCTTTTACGTCGCGACAAAGCGGGATGTAATCGGAAAGATCGCGATCGCCGACCACGACACCGGCCGCGTGCACGCCGGCGTTACGCGACAAGCCCTCTAGGATTTTTGCGTACTCGAAAAGCTGACGCGTGGCCGGCTCGCTCGCGACTGCTCGTTTCAGCTCCGGATTTTTTTCCACTGCTGAATCAAGAGTGATATTCAACTCGTTCGGAATCATCTTCGCGATGCGATCGGCGTCCCGATAGCTCAGCCCCATGACGCGGCCGACATCGCGCACCACGCTTTTCGCTTTCAGTTTTCCGAAAGTGATAATCTGCGCGACGCGACGCTCGCCATATTTTTGCCGCACGTACTCGAGAACCTCGCCGCGGCGCGCTTCGCAAAAATCGACGTCGATATCCGGCGGCGAGACCCGGTCCGGATTTAGGAAACGCTCGAAAAGAAGTCCGTATTGCAGGGGGTCAATATCGGTGATGCCGAGAACGTAAGCGACCATTGACCCTGCTGCTGACCCGCGCCCTGGCCCGACTGGAATGCCGCGCTCTTTGGCGAAATGAATGAAATCCCAAACGATGAGCAGATAACTGACGAAGCCGGTTTTCTCCAGGACATCGAGCTCATAATCGAGGCGGGTGACTAATTCCGGATCGTTCGCGGCGCGCTCGCCGTAACGTTCGCCCAAACCCTTGTAACAAAGCTCGCGCAAATAACCATTTCTCGTTTTTCCCGGCGGCACCGGGTACTCCGGGTATTTCGAGCGCCCGAATTCAAGATCGAGATGACAACGTTGGCCAATCTCGAGCGTGTTTGCGATCGCTTCGGGAAAATCGCGAAACAACTCGCTCATCTCCGCTGGCGACTTGAAGTAAAGCTCGGGCTGGTAGCGCAGCCGGTTCTCATCCTGCACCATCTTCGCGGTGCCGATGCAGAGCATCACGTCGTGCGCCGCATGATCGCTTCTTCGCAAAAAATGCACATCGTTCGCCGCGACTAGACGGAGCGCGAACTCTTTCGCCAGTTCCGGCAGCACGCGGTTGCATTTGCGTTGCGCTTCCATCCCGTGGTCGTGCAACTCGATGAAAAAATTCTCCGCGCCCAGGATGTCGCGATACTCCGCCGCCGCTTGTCTTGCCTTGGCCATGTTATCCGCCTGGATCGCCGAATTAATTTCGCCCGCCAGGCAACCGCTCAACCCGATCAGCCCCTTGGAATGCGCCGCCAAAAGTTCTTTGTCGATCCTGGGCGCATAATGAAAACCGTCGAGATGCGCGGTCGTAAGCAACTTCACCAGATTGCGATAGCCGGTCTCATCCTGGGCCAGCAAAGTGAAATGGTAAGCGGCGTCGCGCCGCGACCCAGGCCGATCTTTGTGCGATCCGGGCGCGACATATGCCTCGCAACCAATAATCGGTTTGATTCCCGCCTTCGTCGCTTCCTGATAGAATTCGATCGCGCCAAAAAGATTCCCGTGATCGGTGATCGCCACAGCCGGCATCTTGAATTCCGCCGCTTTCTTCATCAGCCCCTTCATCCGCACCGCGCCATCGAGCAGCGAATACTCTGTATGTAGGTGCAGGTGAACAAAGGATTCGCGGGGCATGTGGAGTCAGTATAAATGCGAGATGAGGACGGGCAAGAAAGCCAAATCGTTACATCCTTGCATCGTTAAATCGTTGCATCGACCATCCGATTCGCGATTCACGGATTACGAATCACGAACCCGAAAAACGATGCTTGCATTCGCGCTTTGACATTGCTATGAGAGCGCGTGCCGCGCTGGGCTTTCGATTGAAAAGTTTGGTGCGCCGGCGAATTTACATCGACATGAAAAAACTGGAAGCGATCATCAAGCCGTTCAAGCTCGAAGAAGTGAAAGAGGCGCTGGCCGAGCTCGGGATCGAGGGTATGACCGTGACGGAGGTAAAAGGATTCGGCCGGCAGAAAGGCCACACCGAGATTTATCGGGGCAGCGAGTATACGGTGGATTTTCTGCCAAAGGTCAAAGTGGAAGTGGTTCTCGCCGATGACATGGTGGAGAAAGCGGTCGGCGTGGTCGTGGCCGCGGCCAAGACCGGAAAGATTGGTGACGGAAAAGTTTTTGTGCTTTCAGTGGAACACGCGGTGCGCATCCGCACGGAAGAGATCGGCGAGAAAGCGGTCTAGCGCCGGCGCTTCGGCTGTTGAATCGTTGAGCGTTAAATCGTTAAAGCGGTTCATTGATTTAGCGCTTCAACCGCTTAACAATCTAACTTCTTAACGCTTCAGCACTTCAACCCTTCAACGCACAACATGGCTAAAGAAAAAACCGCATCCGATGTCAGCAAGATGATTAAAGACCACGACGTAAAACTCGTGGATTTCAAATTCTGTGATCTCCCCGGCACCTGGCAGCATTTCACCACCACCCTCACCGAATACAACGAAGACATTTTCACCGAAGGCCTCGGCTTTGACGGCTCCAGCATCCGCGGCTGGAAGGTGATCAACGCGAGCGACATGCTCGTGATTCCCGATCCGACCACGGCGTGGATCGACATCTTCAACACGGAACCGACGTTGAGTCTCATCTGCACGATTGCCGATCCAATCACGCGCGAACCTTACGATCGCGACCCGCGCGGCATCGCCGAAAAAGCGGAAGCTTTCCTGAAGAGCACCGGGATTGCCGACACCGCGTTCTTCGGACCAGAAGCGGAATTTTTTATTTTTGATGAGGTGCGCTTCAGTTATGCAGCCAATTCATCGTTCCATCTCGTCGATAGTGTGGAAGGACATTGGAACAGCGGGCGCGAAGAATTTCCCAATCTCGGTTACAAGATTCGACCGAAGGAAGGTTATTTTCCGGTCTCGCCGATGGACACTTTGCAAGACATTCGCAACGAAATGTGTCTCGAGCTCGAGAAAGCCGGTGTCCCAATTGAAAAGCAGCATCACGAAGTCGCTACGGCCGGGCAGGCGGAGATCGACATCCGGTTCGCGCCGCTCAAAGTGATGGGCGATTCGATGCAGTATTACAAATACATCATTCGCAACGTCGCCAAGAAGCACAACAAATCCGTCACATTCATGCCGAAGCCGCTCTTTGCCGACAACGGAAGCGGCATGCACACGCACATGTCGCTCTGGAAAGATGGCAAACCACTTTTTGCCGGCAACGGTTACGGGGGTCTGAGCGAGGTGGCGCTCTTTTTCATTGGCGGAATTTTGCAACACGCGCCCGCGCTCACTTGCGTCACGAACCCGACGACTAATAGCTACAAGCGGCTCGTGCCCGGATTCGAAGCGCCGGTCAATCTCGCTTACTCGGCGCGCAATCGCTCGGCCGCGATTCGCATTCCAACTTACTCGGCCAGTCCGAAAGCGAAGCGAATTGAATTTCGCACGCCGGATGCCTCGGCCAATCCGTACATCGCGTTCTCCGCGCTCTTACTGGCCGGGCTCGATGGAATCCAGAATCGTATCGATCCGGGCGATCCGCTGGACAAAAATCTTTACGAACTGCCGCCGGAAGAACTTGCGCAAATCGCCAGCGTTCCCGATTCACTCCGCGGTGCGATTGAAGCACTCCAAGCCGATCATTCCTTCCTCCTTAAAGGCGATGTCTTTAACGCCGACTTCATCGCCAACTGGATCGACATGAAACAAAAAGAATACGACGCGCTGCGCCTCCGCCCGCATCCGTACGAGTTCGCGATGTACTACGACGTGTGAGCAGAGCAGGTTGTCCTACGCGGCGGAGCGTCTCTTCTGCTTCACCAGCGCGGCGGTGGAACGGACATTAGAGCGAGTGGAGCTGCGCTTCTGCTTAATCGATTGAGTGCGACTCAGGCTCTCTTGAAGAACTTTCACAAGATCGACAACGTTGGTCGGTGCCGGCGCGGGTGCAGGTTTGCCCGCGATTTGTTTGTTTTTTGCCTTTTGCTCGATGATTTCCAGCAACGCCGTCCGGTATTCATCCTGATATTTCTCCGGTTCCCAGGGAACGGACATGCCCTCGATGAGTGCCTGCGCCATTTTCAGCTCCTTATCGCCGACGGCTGTAGTCGATCCGTTCTTCAAAATCTCCGCGCTAAGGATTTCACTCGCGAAGTGCATCAACTCGAGGATGAGAAACAGTCCATCGGGTTTTACCGCGGCCAGGTGCTCGCGATTGCTGATCACGACTTTGGCAATGCCGATCTTGCCCGTTCCGCTAAGAGCCTTGTGTAAAACCGCGTAGGCTTTCTCGCCGCCCTTTTGGGCCTCCAAGAAATACGGCTTGTAGAAGAACTTGGGATCGACCTGCTCCACTTCGACAAAGTCGGTGATGTCGATGGAATGAGTCGATTCGATCCGGACCTTCTCAAAATCCTCGTCCTTCAAGACGACATAGCGGCCCCGTTCGTACTCGAATCCCTTCACGATCTGGTCGGCCGCGACTTCTTTTGCGTCCGCCTCGGCAACTTTTTTGTACTTGATCGGGCTGAGGTCGGTGGAACGGAGTTGCCGGAAACTAAGTTTCTCCTCGCGCGTGGCCGGATAAACAGCCACCGGGATATACACCAACCCAAAGCTGATGCTGCCTTTCCAAATGGGACGCATATGGCGGGATTACCTCTTTCCCACATGGAGTGGTGCCTGTCAATCGCGACCCAGTCTGAGCGTCTGCCCCAGCGAATTACCTTGCAAGTTGGCTAAACGATCGCATGTTCTGATGTAGGTATGAGCCTCATTGCCAGTTTCATGAATTTGGCAGGGCCGGATTTGATCATCATTCTGCTGATCATTCTCGTTTTGTTCGGGGCGAAGAAATTGCCCGAGCTTGCGCGCGGGATGGGCCAGGCGGTGAAGGAATTTCAAAAGGCCAAGGACGAATTCAGCGACGAGCTGCATAAGGCTGGGAAATCGGAGGCGGAAGGAGCCAAGCCGGATGTGAAACCGGCCGAATCGACTGTGCCCCGGATTGAAAATCCCCCTGCCACAAGCTCGGCACGGCCCGATCCGAATCAGACGATCACGCCGGGCGACAAGGCGGATCACGTTTGATTGATTCGCTTGTCGATCCTTCGCGGGCGCTTTGCTGAATCCCGCGATTGACGGGCACCCGGCGTTGCGAAACAATCGCCAATTCGCTTTTATGTCCGAGACCGATCTGCGCACTCGCATTAAAGAGATGCTGGTGAAAAATCTGATGCTGCAAACCACAGCCGACCAGATCGCCGACGATCTCCCCCTTTTCGGTCCAAACGGGCTGGGGCTCGATTCGATCGACGCGCTCGAGCTGGTGGTGAGCCTGGAGAAAACTTTTGGTGTCGGCGTGCCAACTTCCGATGTTGCCGGCAAGGCGCTGCGGAGCGTGAATACGATCCATGATTATATTCTCGAAAAACGCGCGACGCCCAGTCAATCTGGTCCGAGTGTTTGAACCGCGTCCCGCTCCGAATTCATGGGCGCTGCGGCGACGGTCAATCGAACATGAACATCCTTTACGTCGAGAGCAGTCGTAGTTGGGGCGGCCAGGAATATCGCACCTGTCTCGAGGCCAACTGGCTTAATGCTCGCGGGCACCAAGCGTGGTTGATCTGTAATCCAAACAGCGAGGTCCTACTCAAGGCTCGCGAGTTGGGCACGCGCGCTATCGCGATGCCGTTGCTACGACGGATCGATCCCTTATGTTGGTGGCGTCTCGGGAGATTCTGCCGGCGAAATCAGATCGATTTGATCAAAACCTACAGTTCGAAAGATCACTGGCTTGCCCTTCCGCTCTATCTTTGCGGAATTCCAGTGGCCCGCGCACGTTGCATCACCGACCCGATCGGAAACAAATGGCGCGCTTTCATTTTCAAGCATGGGTGCTCGAAAATCGTGGCTGACGCATCCGTCATTAAGCGTCAGCTTGTGCAGCAGAACGGAATCGATCCGGCCAAGATCGAGGTCATCGGCTCGGCCGTTGATTTGCAAAAATTTAATCCATCGCGCGACCGGATGAAATTCCGGCGGGAAATGGGTTTCACGGCAGACACGCCGTTCATCGCAAGCATCGGTATGATTCGGCCGGATAAAGGTCAGCTCATCCTGGTTGACGCGGCTCGCCTCGTCTTGTCGCAACGCTCCGATGCCCGTTTCGTCATTGTGGGCCAGGG
>JBAQJG010000786.1:0-4822 GCA_049300145.1 Chthoniobacterales bacterium
CTACCATTTCGCGCATGCAGGTGGACATCTTTCGCTCGCTTCGACTCAATGGATACCCTTCTGTTTCCTATATCTTGAGCGAACTCTGCGAAAACCCAGGGTCCGGAGTGCGGTCCTGTTGGGGCTCTTTTACTCGTTGAGCGCTTTGGTTAGCTGGTACTATGCCTCGCTGTTGCCTATCGCGGCGGTTCTTTATCTCAGTCTTCGTCTCAACTACTTCAAGGAACGAAAGCGATTGGTTCGCCTGATCAAACCTGGATTAGTGGCGGCGGCGTGCGCCTCTGTCCTAGTCCTGCCCTTTGCCGTGCCCTACATGCTCGCTCTGAAGCAGGGAACAATGGCGATGCGGTCTGTTGAAGAATCACAGGCATTCGCCGCAAGTGTGGCTGATTTCTTCATTCCGCCCATTCACCACCCGATTTTTGGTCGTTGGGTAGCTCAGCATTGGCGTTCCGGCGCCAATGGCGTCTGGGGAGATGAGTGGGAGCTTTATTTGGGAACATTGATCCTTCCTCTTGCCCTAGTGGGAGTTCTCCGTCCTAAACATCGACGCATTACAGCGGGATTAATCGCACTGAGTGCAGGGGCTTTCGTCTTGGCTTTGGGTCCCAGTCTATATTTCATCCACCCCCTTTCGCTCCGGGGAGCTGCAAGCCTCGCGCCACTTTCTCGCATCCCGCTGCCCGTTCTGGCGCTCAAAGACATTCCACCATTTAGTTTCCTTCGCGGTTGGGCTCGAATGGGCTTCTTTTTGCAACTTGCTGTCAGCTTATTGGCCGCGCAAGGCTGTACCAATCTGCTCGAGCTCATCCCCCGCCGCTCTGTCGCCCGAGGTGCCGTCGCTTTTGCTGTCATAAGTCTGGCGACGGTGGACAGTATGACTATTCCTTTCGGAATGGCCTCGGTAGCTCCGCGGCCGGTCGATCGCTGGCTGGCGGCGCAGCCGGGAAAGTTTCCGGTCATGGAATACCCCATTCCGGAGCATGCCTACAGCGGCCCTGCAATGTATTCTACTCGCCTCACCGGTCAGCAAACCATAATGGGCTACGGAAGTAATCCGCCCAATCTGCCTTACTTTGAAACACTCAGCACGTTTCCTTCGCCCCAAGCGCTCGACCTCTTGCAACAATGGGAAACGAAGTTCGTGCTCGTTGATGAAAAGCTTTACCAGGGCGGCAGTGAATTCTGGGCGCTTTGGCAGACGTGGCAGTCGCTAGAACCTGCAATTCGGGAGAGCGGCCGGTTGAAAGAAGTTACAACGTTAGGAGGCGTTCATGTTTACCAGTTGCAGAGGCAGGAGATTCAGCCCGTGAGTCAGGAATTAATCTCTAATCCCGGTTTTGAATCTGGAAGCGGCGCCGAGATCCAAGGATGGACGCGAGTAGGTCACCCGATAATCGATCGCTCTGGTAATGAGGCGCACAGTGGGAGCAGCAGTTGCTCCGTCACACCCTCCGATTATCTCGTTTCGAATCCCGTTCCTATTGAATCAGGTAGTTGTTATCTCCTTCAGCTCTTTAGTCGGCGTGCGAAAAGTGAAACCGCACTCGTTCGCCTTCAGGTCAACTGGCTCGACGCGCAGCAACATCCTCTCGATCCCTCGACCGCTGGCATTCGTGTAATAGACGCGAATCAACAATGGCAGTCTGCGCGCGACGAGTTTCATGCTCCGGCAGAAAGCCGTTACGCGATGATCTACGCTGTCACCCACACAGGCGCCGCGTGGCTCGATGATTACTCGCTTCGCGAAGTGTCTTCGGGTTGTGAGCCAAGTCTGATTGCGATTCCGAATCCCGCGGTGCGACCGCCTGGCGCGAAGCAAAGCAGGACTTCAATTTCCTGGGACAGTCACTCCGGCGCTTCCTCACACCTGGGCTTGACCATAAACGGCCAGCCCGAGACGCGTTTTGCGGAGGGCCCTGTTGGAATACGGATTTTCGACATTGAAACGGGGTCAAGGTGCGAGTTTCGCCTCTACCGGGATACGATCGGCACGCCCGTGAAGAGCACAATCGTCACGTCGGAACCAATTCCACCGCTCAGTGCATCTCCGGTCGTCTTCGAATCGCGCGCGGCGCCAGGAAAAACCACGATTAGCTGGAGCATGCCCGGACATGCCGAGGCCGAAGTATGGGTCTCTCAGGATGACGGTCCCGAGCATCTCTTCGTCCGCGGCGCCAGCGGTTCGCAAGTGGCTGCCTGGATCGCTCGTGGTAGCACCTACGAATTCAGACTTTATGCGATGCTACCGGAGCGAAGATTGGTCGGCGAGTTGGCAGTACGCGAGACAGAGCCCTCGCCCTAAACGAAGGATTCCGTCGGCCATCGGGCCGCGATCTCACTTCGACTGGCGTGGTGGCTTCTCCTACCAATCCGTTAACGCCGCCTTTGCTTCCTCGGACAAGCCTTTGTAGAGCCCGACGTTATCCAAGTGCTGCTTTACGTGCTGCGTATCAATGTCCAGTACGGTATTCGAATGAGGACAACGACTACAGAATGGTAACTCGGCCGGCGGCTTGTCAGCGACCTCGGCGCTGTAATCCGCCGGGTTCTGAAAAAACTGACGCGCTAGCCTGTGCAACTCGGAATTGAAGCGGTCTTCCTGGAAATTATCGGCGAACACGAGATTCGCATCGATGGCCGGCGGGCGAGTGCATGGCATGATCCTGCCCGTCGCGTCCATGGTGATGTTCTTATACAACCAGTCGCAGCATTTTCTACCGTCTCGGCCCACGCGAGCCCGTTTAGTTTCGTCCTCTGAGCCAATCCGCACATCGCTGACCTGAGTGAGAGATGTACCCTCCGCGCCAGGGCGAGTCGCCCTACGGGGCGTGATACGGTCACTCCACTTCCGGCGAAAATGACGATCTATAACCTCGTCATTCAGATCAACCAACATCCGATCCAACGCCGCTTTGTACGCATCCATGTTGCAATGAAACAATAGTATCTCGTTCGGCCGATCCTCCTTGATTGAGATGGAGGGATCGTCCCAAGCGACAGAGTAAGGAGTTATGAGACTCAATTGATTCACACCCAACGCGGCCGCCAGTTGTTTGACTTCTTCTACTTCATGGATGTTGTGCTCGAACACCAAGAATTGCCAATGCAGGACTGGCGTATAGGAATTCAGCCGTGTCTTGGCAGCCACTAGCTTGCCTATGTTGTCCATGACCAATGCAAAGTTACCGTTGCGCCTGTATTGCAGGTATGTAGCGCTGGTTGCTCCATCTATTGACAGGATTAGGAATGACAGGCCCGACAGAACAAGTTCCTCAAAGTTGATTGTCCTTAAAGAAAGACTGGTAGACGAGTAGGTTGGTAAGGCGAACCTGCGGGCCATTTGTATGAACCCTGGCGTCAGCTTATTCAGTAAGGGCTCTCCATAGTTGGCGAAATACAAGTCGACCCCGTAAGGACCGTACTCGTCGAGAAACGCCCGAAAGAGATTCTCCGTGAGAAATCCCGCCGGCCAGATGAAATACTTTGCGTTGTCACTGGAGGTATGTACGCAAGAGGGGCAATGTAACGGGCATCCATTCGCAGGGTCAACAATCAATGAAAATGGATAGGAAATCAGGGTCGTGTGTTTATGGATGCATTCATATTTCGATAGCAGCAAATTGGAAAGCTTCAGCAAGAGCAGTTTGGCATGCCCTTCAGCCATCTCCAGCTTCAACGCCGAATAGCATCGCTCCACCATCATGTCAACGAGTGAGACAAACTGTTCGAACGCCATCGAGGATAGCCTATTGTTTGCATCAACTATCGCCTGATTTAAATGGCTCGAATGAATCGTAGTCATCGCGAAGTAAGGATGCGGGCATCGCTTTCCTTTGGTCAAGAATTTACGCTCTTCACTGTTGGAGTAGATGAGGAGCTGCAGCCGCCGATCATCCGCTGGAACTTATCACTGAAGCGCCCGCATGTGACCGAGATTTTCGGCGCTTGCAAGGTGGTATGCCGCCGATGATCGCGATGCGCCCACCCTGGCGAGATTAGCCGGGGATTACGCCACGATCGTGCGCGGCTCCGGCGGGACCACGGGTGTGGCGCTGGTCGAAACTTACGCGCTGCAATAGTACCGTCGCGCCGCTCTCGTATCTAGTCGCAGTCGAGCGATCGTTCCTGCGCTTTTTGGTTGACAAAATTTCATCTTTTTGCGAAATGCCGCAGCGTGTTTCGCTTTGAAAAATATTCGCGCCCTGTTCTTGCCGTAAAATTTCTTGCGACCGCTCTGTTACTCACGGGCAGCGAGGCATCCGGTGCGGTGGACGTTTTGACTTCGCATAATGATCTAGCTCGCACCGGTCAGAATCTCCACGAAATTATTCTCAGGCCTGGGAATGTAAACGCCTCCGATTTTCGGGAAACTCTTCGTCACCAACGTGGATGGGCAACTTTATTCCCAGCCGCTGGTTGTCGCGGGATTGGAATTTCCGGGCTGGGGCTCGGCGCCCGAGGGTGAAGAAAAACTGCAACATTGGGAACCGTGGACGCGCATTTTCTCGCTGCGTTGAAGGCGCATCGTCCAAGTTTGGGTAGTGGGCTACTTTCGATCAAAGTACCCCACCACCCAAGTTTGAGCTCGACAGCGCCGAAACGGTTTAGAATATACGCAAAGCCTCATGTCAGTTTCTATACATTCCGGCACTCGTACGCGCGAAAATCAAACGCTGTTGCATCGCGTCCACTCTGAGCTGAGCTTGCGGTGGCTCTCCCGGCGGGAACGTCTCGCGTTAGCGGCGATAAGCCTTTGTGCATTCGTGCTCTACGCCGCCCTTCAATACGGTCGGGTATTTACTGGGGACGAGATCGGCAC
>JBAQJG010000787.1:0-26194 GCA_049300145.1 Chthoniobacterales bacterium
GCATCCTTGGATGCAACGCTGGAAGAAATACCTCGAAGAAGTTGGCGACGTCGAGACATTCGATTATCCCTATATGCGCGAGAACCGGAAACGTCCCGATCCTCTGTCACAATTGATCGCCACCCATCGACAAGCGCTGGCCGAAGCTCTGACAAAAACCGGTGCAACTGCACCTATCATTCTGATCGGCAAAAGCATGGGTGGCCGTGTCGGCTGCCACGTCGCGCTCGAAGAAAAAGTAGATGGGCTCATTTGCCTCGGCTACCCGCTCTGCGCGATGGGCGACCGGACAAAATTGCGCGACGAGGTTTTGCGCGCGTTAACTACGCCGGTCCTCTTTGTGCAAGGTACGCGCGATTTGTTCTGCCCCTTGGATCTTCTCGAGCGCGTGCACGAAGAAATGAAGGCCCCGAATTTTCTTCACGTCGTCGAAGGCGGCGATCACTCATTGCTGGTCCGTAAACGCGACCTCGCCGCGGCCGGTGAAACTCAGAACGACGTCGATCGACGTGTCTTCGAAGCAATCGTTACTTTTGCAAACACGCAAGCTCTGCCATAGCCTTTCAGGCGAAACCCCACGAAAGGAAAGAGAATATGGCTATGTATGTCAGTCTTCTTCAATTTACCGAACAAGGTATTCGCAACGTCAAGGACACCATCAAACGAGGCACTGCCGCGACCGCCGAGGCCGAGAAAATGGGTGTGAAGGTCATCGACTCGTTTTGGACAATGGGTGCGTACGATGTGGTACTGTTGCTCGACGCGCCCAATGACGAGACCGCGAGCGCTTTTTCTCTCAAGATCGGTGCACAGGGCAACGTCAAGAGCCAGACCATGCGCGCCTTCAGCAGGAAGGAGATGGAAGGCATTCTGGCGAAGATCAAATAGCCCAACCGAGTCGACGCGACTAACCCCTGCCTGACCGCCGTGGTGTCTTCTACTTCTTCCTTCGATCCTTCACCTTTTTCCTGCTGATTTGTTTCAGCAGTTTACGAAATCGCGCGGTCGTCTGGTCGCGATCCAACCATCAATCGCAAGAACTGGAACATCCCGGCAAAAACGACGATCTTCAGGCCATCACCCGCGCCAGAACAAAACCGTCATATCCTTTGCTTCCCACGGTCTGAATTGCCGTCGCGCTGGCACGTCTGTCCGCCGCGATGATGTCCAACATTCGGCGCATGCCCTGGACATTGGCGTCGTTACTATCTGGATCCAGCAGCGCGCCTTGCGCACTACGTTGTCGGCCACGATCAACGTCCCCGGCCGCGATAGTTTCATGGCCCACGCGAAGTAGTTCGGATAACCGGCCTTGTCCGCATCGATAAAAACAAAGTCGAAAGGCGCCGTCTTTTCCGAGAATAATTGCGCGAGCGCATCCGCAGCCGGTCCCACGCGAATCGTGACTAGTTTTTCCAGATTGGCCCGCGCTAGGTTCTTTCGCGCGACCTCGGCGTAGCTTGCTTCCAGTTCGAGCGAAATCAGACACCCCTCTGGCGGCAACGCACGCGCCAGCCAGATCGTGCTGTAACCGCCCAGCGTTCCCATTTCCAGAATGCGACGCGCACCCTGGGTTTGCGCCAGCAGTTGCAGAAGCCTTCCCTGATTCGCCGAAACTTGGATCGCGGGCAACCCTGCCTCCGCGCTCGCCCGCAACGCCGCCTCGAGCACCGGATCAGATGTCCCGAGTTTATTCGAGAGAAACTCGTCTACCCTGTTCCAGAGTTCCTCGTTCATTTTTGTTGAGTCACTGCTCACGCGACTCACTCAACAATCAATCTCACGCCGCTGTCGCCCCGCCAGGAACAAGATTCTCGAGGCCTTCGAACGTTAGTTTCTTTCGCAGTTCGCGCCGGAGCAGCAGAAGATTAATGCACATCTGAAGGACCTGCGATACGACCGACAGATACCAGACATGCTTGATCTCGAATCCGGGCGTGCGCGAAATGAGTACTGCCGGCAAAGCAAAGAGAAGCAGTCGCGCCGTCGAGCTAATCAGTGGTGGCCAGGTGTTGCCGATTCCCTGAAACACGCTTGAGGTCGTAAAAACAATCCCCGCGGCCACAAAATTGAGCGAAACGATTCTTAAATAATCGCCACCGAAAGCAATCACGCGCGGGTCATTTGAAAAGAATCCAATCAGTGCAGCGGGCGCTAGCCAGACGATGAAAGTGAGAACGAGCATCATTACCGCCGCGATCCCGATTCCGGCATAAACGGAATGGCGGACGCGATCGGCGCGGCGACCGCCAAAGTTTTGGCCGACCACGGGAGCAACGGCGAAGCTCAGCGCGACGACCGGTAAGAAGAGCGCCTGCATCACACGCGCGCCCACTCCAAATCCTGCCTGGGCAGCCGGCCCGAAGCCGCGAATAATCCCGTAAACAATCATGATATAGACAAAGAGCAGCACAAACTCAGCGCCCGCCGGCACGCCGATGTGAAGCATTTTTGTCCAAATTTTCAAACGCGGCCGGAGAAGCGGAAAGCGAAATCGTAGGTAATGATATTTTTTCTCGAAATAGATCACCATCAGCACGTCGGCGATCAGGATGGAGATGAAAGTGGCGAGCGCGGCGCCGGTCACTCCAAGTCTGGGCCAGGGGTCGATCCCAAAAATCAGCAAAGGCGCCAGGATGATATTGAGGACCACGCTGAGCACCTGTAATTCGACGGTCGGCTTGATGACTCCGGTCGCACGCAACGCCGACCCCAACGCGACCAGCGGAAACTGGAGCGCGAGTGCGGGAATGAACCAGAGCAAATAACTCTTTGCCAACGTCGCCGTCGCTGCATCGGCGCTTAACGCTTCACAATACGGATTCCGCAACAGAAATCCGAAAACGCCGAGAGCTAACCCAACCAAAATCGACATCACGAAAGATTGATTGAAGACCAGCTCGGCTTGAGGCTGGTCCTTTTTGCCCGCGGCGTGCGAGATGAGGGTTGTCGTTCCCACACCCAGCATTTGCGTCAGCGCCAGGACAATCATCATCAGATTTCCGGCCACACCTACTGCCGCGATCGCCTCCTTGCCGAGGTGCCCCACCCAATAAAGATCGGCCAGTAAGTAAAGTGTTTGCACCACCATGCTCACGGCCATAAACGCCGACATGTGCAGCAGATGCCGGGTGACAGATCCCTGGGTTAAATCTTTCATTTAGCTCGCAGTTAGTTGTAGCCGCTGCTGCTGGCTGCGGCAATGCTATCCGTGCGCTCACTAGAAAATTCTCTTGGCTAAATTAAACATCCTTCACTCCGTCTTCTTTTTTTAATTCGACGTTGGACGTTGGGCGTTTGCTCTCTTCCGCCTCTGCTATCAACCCTCAATTCTCGCCATTAACCGCCTGCAAGATCGACATCCAGCCAGATCGACAGCAAGCTTGTGTACCGTATGCCCAAGCCAGTCTCAGTTCGTTCCGGTCAGGTCGAGTTCCTCAAAGTCAACGCTGGGCGTGTCGAGTGGCGGGACGCCTATCAATGGCTACTTGGTTTGACCTGGCCCCAGTTCGCCGCGTTCGTCGCCACAGTTTACGTCGTGCTTAACCTGATCTTCGCTGCGCTCTTTGTGATCGGCGGGAACAGCATCGCCGGACTAAGGCCCGGTTCATTTCTCGACTCGTTCTTTTTCAGCGTCCAAACCTTGGCCACCGTCGGTTACGGCCATTGGTATCCGCAAACACTCTACGGCCACATCGTCACGACCATCGAGATCATGAGCGGAGTGTTTCTCCTCGCCGTCATGACCGGTCTCATCTTCGTTCGATTCTCGCGACCAATTGCGCGCATCCTGTTCAGTAAATCGGCCGTCATCGCACCCTTGAACGGCCGGCCTACCCTGATGGTGCGCATCGGCAATATGCGTCACCACAGCTTGGTCGAGACCGAGTTTCGCATCATGTTGCATCGGGACGAGCCGCTCGTCGAAGGCGGAGACTTCCGTTACTTTTACAATCTCAAACTCCAGTTCGACCGGCTGGCCGTCTTTCCCGCCGCACTCACTCTGCGTCACGTCATCGACGAACAAAGCCCGCTTTTTGGCGCAACTCCCGAAACGCTCGAGTCGGCCCGCGCCATCTTGGTCGTATCTGTCGTTGGCATCGATCCAGTCATTCTCGCATCTGTGCAAACTCAGCAAGATTACCTGTGGCGAGATATCCAGTTCGGCCAGCGCTTCGTCGAGATGTACACACCGAGTGGCGACGGACAGCTTACGGTCGATTACGGCCGCATCCACGATACCGAACCGGCGCCGCCTCTGCCCGCTGATCTCTGACTTCTGATCTTCTCTTCAGCTTTATACCTTTGTCGCATGGCAATGCGAAAGCGCTATCTCTTCGTTTGCATCAATCGCCGGCCGGACGACAACCCGAAGGGATGCTGCGCCGCGAAAGGCTCGGAAGAAGTCTACAAAGCGTTGAAAGCGGAAGTGGCCGCGCGCGGGCTCGCTCAACACGAAGCGCGCGTCTGCACATCGAGTTGTCTCGATCAATGTGCGACTGGGGTCACCGTTTTGGTCGAACCCGATCACTTCTTTTACGGCCACGTCACCGTCGCCGACGTACCGAAGATTGTGGACGGACTCATGATCGGCCAGCGTATTGAACGCCTCGTGCTAACTGGAAATGAGGTGTAGCCGCCCGCTGTCCTCTCCGCTCCGGCGATTATTCAACGAGTCAACGAATTACATTTGCCTTTCGCCGTACTCTGTAGTGGCAGCCGTGTCGGCTGCGAACCTCATTATGATTGCCGGTGGCACGCCTGCCTCTACAGGTTGCCTAGACCGCTCGAGTTTTGATATTGATTTCCGACGTGAGCGTCTGATGGACCGGGCAGCGGTCGGCGATTTCCATTAGCTTGGACCGCTGTTCGCTCGTGAGCTCGCCGGTGAGTTGTATCTCCCGCTCGATCCGATCGATCTTCCCCACCTTGGTCTCGCAGTCGGCGCAATCGGCCGCGTGAATTTTCGAGTGGTGCAGCGAGACCTCTACACTCTCGAGTGGCCACCCCTTGCGTCGCGCATAGAGCGAGATCGTCATCGACGTGCAAGCCCCGAGCCCGGCGAGAAGAAAATCGTACGGAGACGGCCCGGTATCTGTTCCGCCGAAAGCGACCGGTTCATCGCCTTTGAGACGATACGGGCCGATTTCAATTTCCTGGGCGAAGCCAGCTGTACGGCCGCGGACGATTACATGCGGCGGACCATTAGAAGTGTTAGCTGCCATTGGTGGAACAACAATTAGACAACGCTACCGAGTTTACGACAAGAGCGGAATGCGTTTTTGATGCTGCCATTTTGCCGTCGACGAACGTGGAAGATCGACAATGAATTATGTTCGCACGCGAATGGCGAGCACAAGATTCGCCCCGCCGGGTAATCAAGGTCGAGGTTCTCGGACGTGGACGGATCGATGAGGCCGGGGCCTTCTCCTGGGCTGCTGTTGCTGCCGCGTCGACTGCTGCGCTGTTGGCGGAAAATCTTGAACTTTCATGATCTCGAACGTCCGAAAGAGCGGGGCCAGATCGATCACGTCGTTCGCGGCTGATCTCAACATGTTCCCGAGATTTGCGGCGACCGACGCAACTTCCACGCGGATCCCGTGTCGGCGCAGCTTGATGGCGAGATAGGCGAAATCGGCGTCGCCAGTCACGAGAATCACAACATCGGGCCGCATCTCGATGGAAAGCTCGAGCGCGTCGATCGCCATCATCACGTCCACGTTCGCCTTGTAATGACCTTCTTCGGCGGGCGCCCCATCTTTGGTCACGACCATGAATCCGTTTGAGCGCAGCCAATGCATGAACTTGTTTTTCTTATCCCGCTCCTCCTGCCAGATCGGGATGGCCGGCGGCAATCCGGCATAGACCACCATCTCGATCAGATCGCGTCCGGTATCCGGACCGGCCAGAAAATCACGGAGCTTCAACCAATCGAGCCCGCGTCCCGCGGTCCGCACGGAACTGCCGACGTTCGATTCGTCCACCAGAACCAACACTCGTGAACGAACGTGAATATCTGAATCTTTCTTTCGCATCGTTGGATCGACAATGAACTATGTTCGCACGCGGCTGGCGAGTACAAGATTTTCGGCGTTCTACTTTCTAGTTTGCCTTTGTTCCCTGCTTTCTTCGTCCCTTTGCTTGCCACGCCGAAGGCTTCGCGGAAAAGGCACCTTCTAGGGCTTCGGCGCGGCGTAAATGAGGTGCCTGACTTTTGGCTCTTTTAATACGTAGCTGCTGATTCCTTCTTCCAGCGCGTGATCGGCACGGGTGAAGCGTTCATGTTGGCGAAGGTGTTCCGCCCAAGAGCGCACAATAAAAGTCTCCACATACAGGTCCGGATGTTCGGTGTCGCGATAGATTCCCCAGCGCGATGCTCCATCGCGACGGCGGATTCGTTCATAGCGATGCATCGCCTTGATGAAATCGGAAGTATGGGCGCGATCTACAACGTATTCGACCGTCACAAGGACGGGACCTGATTCGAGGCCCAACTCCAGATCATTCGGGATCACCGGCATGCGCCAATGGTTCCATGGCGTCACATCCATCGTCGTGTCCGGTAGCCTGTACAGCCATCCGAGTCCGGTTGTCGCGATAGCTCCCAGACCCGCCCACATCAATGCGGTCGGAACGCCGGCATGTTGGCCGACCGCACCCCACACCGCGCTTCCCGCGGTCATCCCTCCTTGAAACACCAACATGAACACGGCCAGAACGCGAGCGCGGACCCAATCGGGGGCTAGCTTCTGCACCAACGCAGTGACCAACGATATAAAGTCGATCCAGGCAGCCCCGCCTATGAGCATAACGACACTGAGCGCGGGCAATTCGTGCAGAGCGCTCACGGCAATCGTTGCGACCCCCAGAGTCGCTACGCCGGCTGACGCCACAGTTTCCGTCGACCATCGGGCACGCGCCGGTTGCAAAACGAACGCCCCAAGGACCGCACCGGCTCCGAAACAACCGAGCAGCAAACCAAACGCAATTGGACTTCCGCTCACGTTGTGGGCCACGGTCGGCAAGAGCGCCAGCAACGCGCTGGCGAAGAACATGACCACGCCGGCCCGGATTATCAGGGCGCGAACTCCGGTTGAGTAGCGGACATATCGCAACGCGGCTATCGTTGCACCGATCACTCTTTCCGCTGGCGCGGTTCGTTTCTGATGAGGCCGCTTCCAGCGCGCCACCACAAAAATCACGCCGATAAACGATGCGGCGTTGACCACGAACGCAGTTCCAACCCCGAAGGCGGCGATGAGCACTCCAGCCAGACCCGGTCCGATCGCGCGCGCCAGATTGAACTCAATTCCGTTGAGCGCGGATGCTGCCTCTAAATCCTCTGTCGCGACCAGCTCGGGCAAGACAGCCCGCCACGTTGGTGTCTCAAATGCATCTCCGGCTGACAATGCAAACGTCAGGGCGAGCAACAGCCACGGCGAAATGAATCCCGTGATCACGAGTGCGGCCAGTGCGATTGCTACGAGTGCCATCCAGATCTCGGTAAAAAGAATCAGCTTGCGGCGATCACAGATGTCGCCCAGCGCGCCTGCGGGCAAAGCGAATAGGAAGAACGGCAACGCCGACGCGGTTTGGGTGAGCGCGACATACATCGGTCCGGCCTGGAGTGACACCATCAACCAAGCCGCTCCGACGCTTTGCGTGAATGTGCCAACGTCGGAAAAGATGTCGGCGATCAACAAGTCACGGAAGGTCCGTCCCCGTAGCGGTCGCCAGACACTGGCCGCGGTGCTGGCACGGTGCTCCGCTGTCGGAGGATGGGAGGGCGTCGGCTCCATTGGATAAATCTCTCGCGCATTTTTTCAAATTTTCGCGAGGGATGTAAACCCAAGATTGAAAAGCAAGCTTCTCAGCCTTCGCCTCTCTACACACCCTACACACTGTGGTCTGGCGGCCGGGATCCTTTCGATTTGAACAAACGTTCGGCGAGGTGCTCGACCGGTTTACCGAAGACCAGGGCAATTACCGTTAGACCAGTCGCAATTCCGAGAACCGACCAATAGCCCAGCCCGCAGGCAACCCCGAGCACGGCGCAGATCCAAATGGTCGCGGCGGTGGTAAGGCCAGTCACATGACCATTGGGATCGCGCAGAATGACGCCCGCGCCCACAAAACCGATCCCGGTAAGAATACCCTGCAAGACTCTGCTGACCGCATTTGGATCGATCGATTTCGAATCGCCTGGAAAACCGAGCGAGACGATTGTGGCCACCGCCGCTCCGAGGCTGACCAAACCGTGGGTGCGCAAGCCGGCCGGTTTCCCATGCAGTTCGCGGTTTAAACCGAGTGCGCTTCCAAGTATAAGCGCCGCGCCCAGCCGCACCGCGATCTCGCCGTTTCCACTCAGCACAACACGATGCATTAATCACGGACTCCAGCCCGAAGGCAAGCTCGTATTGATCGGTCGACGCGACCCCATTTCCCCACTCAGGTTTTCGTCGTCCAGCGCGTAGACAAATCACGGCCGCGAGCGGACTGTTGCCATAACCAGATTCTTCCGATGGAGGTTCATCAGCTTCGTTACTTCGTTGCTGTCGCTGACGAAGGCAGCTTCTCGCGCGCTGCGGCTCGCGAACATGTCGCTCAGCCTTCGCTCAGTCAGCAAATTCAGAAACTGGAAGCGGAGATGGATCAACGGTTGTTTGATCGCCTCCCGCGCTCGGTCGTGGTGACCGAGGCCGGGAAATGTTTGCTCGAGTACGCGCGAAAGATTTTAGTCGAGATTGCCGACGCGCGCCGTTGTGTAGACGAGCTGAAGCGCGAGGTCGTGGGCCGGCTGGCGGTGGGGGCCATTCCGACTATAGCGCCATACGTTTTGCCGGCGCTGATCGGAAAATTTCAACGTCGTTATCCGAAAGTGACACTTGAAATCTTTGAGGACACAACCGAACGGCTCGTCCGGCGGATGGAAGATGGCGAGGTGGACATCGCGTTGGTCTCGACTTGTGACGAAAGCCCCGCTTTAGAACGTCATTCGTTAGGCAAGGAGACGCTGTTGGTCTTGCTGCCGAAAGGACATCAGCTCGCGAAAAAGAAAATGATCAGATGGAGCGACCTCAAATCGCAAAAGTTTCTGGTCCTGCACGAAATGCATTGCCTGTCGGCGCAGGTTTATCAGTTCCTCGCCGCCCATCATCTTCGCCCCGAATTGACGGTAAGAGGCGCTCAGCTAGGCACCATCGCCCGCATGGTCGCGGCCGGAATGGGAGTGACACTGGTGCCGCAAATGATGATTGAGGCGGAGCCGGTAAATGGATGCGTCGCCTTGCCTTTCGCGCCGCCGGTCCCCGTGCGCGAGCTCAATGTGGTGCGCAATCCTCTCCGCTTTCAGAGTAAAGCGGCCGCAGGATTCCAACAGGCAGCCGCGGCCGCTTTTTCCTCAGAACCAAACGCGCGTTAGCGTTCCAATCCAATTCCCCTGTGCCAGGGCGTGGGCCAATGAGAATATGGGCCACGTCATCGTGATGAAGATCAACGCAAAGAGAACGAGCTCAACCAAATAGCTCGGGCATTCTCGCTGCGTGTACCGTTCATCGAGAAAGCGAAAAACGCGCGCGCGTATCGAAGCCGTCGTTTTCAATTAGACCACTCCCTTTTGTGCGCCAGCATGCGCCGCTTGAAAAAATGAGATCAACAGGAACAAGCTGATAACCGTGCCCGCGCCGGGGCCGAAAAGGTCGAGGTTGACAACCGCACGTTGAAAATAATCGACGATGTGGCCGATCGAGACCTGCCTGAACAGCGACCCATTTTGATATCCGTTTCCAAAGTTCGATATCTGCATGCAATAACCGACATCAACTGGCGTAATCTTTGAAATACTTTGTGCGTCTGGCTGCGATAGGCGCTGCCTATTTGGTTTCGCCGGAAGCCGGCAACACGGATGATCTAAAGGTCAATCCCCATACTGATTGCGCTCGAAACGTCCTCCCAACCAGATCGACGCCAAAAGCCGCGGCCGCGTGGATTATCGTCGGCCACCATGATAATGACGCGCTTGACCCCGGTTTGGCGCAAGCCCTCCAGGCATTCATCCACCAGACGCTTACCGAGTCCGCGTCCCTGATAAGCAGGATCAACCGCCAGGTGATAGATATGTCCGCGCCGTCCATCATGACCGGATAACGCGACCCCAACAGTCGCCGACCCAGCGGTGGCCACTCGGCTCAGCCCCGGGTTGCGGGCGAGAAATTGAGCCACGCCTTCTCTATCATCGCCCTCGGCGATCTCCAGACCTTCGACCCGTCGCCATAGCTCAACGGCCGCATCGTAATCGTTAATGGAAAATTCTCGGATGTCGATGTTACCGCTCATCTTGGTGTTCAGACCCACCTGGCCGAGTACAGGATTCTCGCCGGCTCTGACCTCTGTTTTCTGATGAGCTCAGTGTGAACCGACCGAGCCGACCGAAGGACCAACTGATTTACCGCGAACGAGAAGGCTGTAGCCAGCCGAGATCACGCGCCGCGCTGCTTCCCCAGTCTCCGGATCAGCGCGAAGCGGGTCGTCGTGGACGCTTTGCTTAACCTCAAAGGTTCGCATCGGTTTGGTGGGATCGGTGGTTTCGTAAACGTAAGTCGGCATCTCGGCAATCTACTCTTAAACGGCTTGGGCGCATTCTATTTCGGGAAATAGAAAATTCCTCCCGGACGAATAACATTAGGTGACGGGTGTTTGTGGTGTAGATTGGTTGGCGTCTCGCAGGGTCAATCGGCAATCGGCCACTTGGAAATCAGACATGGCATTAACACTTACATTATCGCAAAGCGGCGCACTTTACCTGGCGCACCATAGAACGGCGCGGAGTCGTTCTGCGCTTTTCCGGCGCTTCACCGCGGCGGCCAGAATTCAGCCACCCGACCGCCGGCGCCGGACTTTCGCCGACGCGCACGTCTCAAGGCGATTTCATCCCGACAACGGGCGGTAATCCGTTTAATTAGCGCTAGCCGACGTGAGTCGAGCAACACAGGTTGCAAAACCCGAGGGGGGCGAGTGTGAGTGAGCAGAGATACGGGCGAGTAAAGGCCTTCCGAGTTTAGACGCAATCGATCTGGTTTTCCTGCAAGACATTGCGGCAGAACATTCTCATCCTAACAGCGATGGACTTGCATCCGTCGAGATCAGTTGTTGGTGGGCAGGATGCAGAGCATATTGGCAAAATTTATGAAGGATTCTGTCGTCCGAGGATGCCTGCTGCAGCTTCTCTATGAACGTCGAAGCGAAGGGTCCATTCCATTTGGCCATGCTGAGCAGGCGGTCCCGTCGCCACAAGGTATAAATCGCCGTGACTGGCTGCGCACCGTGGCCCAGCTTTCAGAGTATCGCCTCATCGACTGGACCCCTCTTGAAGATCAGACCGGGATGGGTCTGCTGTCCGGCTTTGCTAAGATAAACGACTTCGGGGTCAAAGTGCTCGAAGCTCGTGTCGCCTCCCCGATCCGGATCTCTATCGATGAGAGCCGACGAACCACTGTTCCCGGGGAGCACGAAGCGCCGATCGCAGCGAGCACTCCGCAGCAGCAGGTGATCGCGGAGGCACTGGAGAAAGTGATTACCGCGATCAATCAAGCGGATGCGTCCGAGCACGAGAAAAATGAAGCGAAATCTTTGTTGCGAAAACTGCTGGATAGCAAAGCAGCGGCCAGCGTGTTAGGCGCTGGCGCGCAATCCCTGGCCGCGAAGTATCTCACAGGATAGAGAGCAACCACACGCCGAACCTCCGGCAAGACGCAACCTGACTTCTCAGCTTGTCGGATGCGTTGCACCGGGGCAAGGTTTGCTCCGCAAATCATGAACGCCGACAGCAAAGATTTTCTCAAACGACTCGTCGAAACGTCCAGCCCGTCCGGTTACGAACACGATGTGCAGAAGCTCGTGCGCGAGCGGATTCGGCCGTGGTGCGATAGCGTGCGGACCGATGTCATGGGCAACGTCTTTGGCATTCGCAATCCCGAAGGCAAACCGCGCATCATGCTCGCGGGCCACTGCGACCAGATCGGGTTTATTGTCCAATACATCACGGACGAAGGATTCTTGCACCTCGATCCGATCGGCGGCGTCGATCCCGTTGTGGCGACATCGCAGCGTGTCTCGATTATGACGCGCCGCGGTCCTGTTCCCGGGGTCATCGGCCGCAAAGCGATCCACCTGATGGACGACGAGGACAAAAAGAAAGTCCCAAAGATTCACGATCTGTACATCGACATTGGTGCCACGAGCAAAGAGGACGCGCTCAAGGTTGTTTCCATAGGTGACGCTGGAATTTTCCTGCAACCTTACCTCGAGCTTGCGAACCGACGCGCCGTCTCCATGGCGTTCGACAACAAAATGGGCACTTGGATCGTCACCGAAACGCTGCGGCTGCTTCACCGTGGCCAGATCGACGCGTGCGTTATCGGTGTCTCGACCGTGCAGGAAGAAATCGGGTTGCGCGGCGCGACCGCGAGCGCATTCTCGAGCGAAGCGGACGTCGGCATTGCCCTCGATGTCGCGCACGGCACCGACACGCCCGGCATTGAAAAAAAGCGGACCGGGGATTTCCACATTGGCAAAGGGCCGATGATCTTTCGCGGTGCGAACATAAACCCACGCGTGTTTGATTTGCTCGTCTCCGCGGCGAAAGCGAAGAAGATTCCGTATCAAGTTGCCTCGGCCGCGCGCGGCACCGGCACCGATGCAAATCCGATGCAGCTTTCCCGCGGCGGGATGGCCACCGGTCTGCTTTCGGTCCCGCTGCGGTATATGCACACCCCTAACGAACTGCTGTCGCTCGAAGATCTCGACAATACGGCGCGGCTGCTCGCCGCCTTTTGCGCAAACCTAGATAAGGACCAGGATTTTACTCCTTAACAGCGAGCGCGGCTTTGAGGTCCCGCTTTAACGATGTAACTGTTCGGCGAACGCGAAGCGCAGTGTCGATGGTAGGCTCCGACCTCAATCCACATCCTGATCTCGCGGGCAGAACGTTGGGGCGTTATTTCGCCGCTTTCAGCTTGCGCTTGGCGAGCGCGAGGCGCTCCATCTTTTTCCGGCGTCGCGCGCGTTTCTTAACGTTGTCCCTACCTTGGCTGTTTCCCATAAGTTTTAACACTCGCCCACTTGTCGCGCCGTATCAATTCGTAGGCGGATCCTGCGCCGGTTCCAAGTTGTTTCGCTGCGTTCCAGTAAAAAACATCCCGCTGTGAAATCGAAGGCCGCCTAGATTTACGATCCACGATGTAACGATTGTATTCGGTCGATTCCCATCTTCCTGACCGCTGTCTCGCGGTCCCGCAGGCGCGGGATCGCTCACCCCAGCCGCTCCATTCAACGAGCGCGAAGCACGTGCGGCCCGATCTACCGGGTTGGCACCGACTTTGCCGGCTCAGCGTCGTTGGCGAAAGTTGATCTGCGGAGACCAAGACGATCCGCTTCCCAACCTGCGGTGAATATATAGGTGCGGCCCGACCGTACGGTCATACGCAATGACGTTGGCTGGCGAAGCTCGATGTTTGGCATGGGAACCACGGTCAACACGTGACGCCCAGCTGACACGAAACCGTCATAGCGGTGATCCCGTTGAATGTCCGCGACTTTTCTGCCATCGATTGACAGATGGACGACGAGTTCAGTTCCAACATTCGGAGCTCTTTGCACGATCAGGCGAGCGCCGCTGTGGCTGGTGCGCGCCTGGATCGCAATGCCGCCGACGAAGAATGCGCAAGCGAAAGCCAGAATCAGAAAAAGTCTGCTGCTGAAGTTGTGTCCTGAGTTCATAACTGAGTTTATAAGACTAATCGTTTCGCAGAGTCATCTCGGCCGCCAGGGTTGAACATCCTTTCCACGAACGCGCAAAACCGGCGCCGCCATTTCCTGCAACTTAATCAGCACCAGCACTTTTTCTGGAAGCGACAATCCCGCCAACGCATGACGCCGTTCCTCTTCTTCCGAAAACGGTCGCGCCAATTTCGGCATTTACTGCGTCCGCTGTTTCCATTTCTCCTCCAGATGATTACGTTCCTCCGGCAACCGGGTAGCCTTGAGCCCGCAGATCTGCGGCCAGATCCTTTTCCATTTGAACGGCGTGCTCGTAAGGCATGGGGTTTAGATACTCGTAAAGCTCCGGCATCAGCCGCACACCGTACTTCCTAACGAGCCGCGCCGCCTTATAACCGTTCTTGTGATTTTCAAATCGATGATCGACCGGCAACCCGGTCATCCCGACATAGAGGGCCGGTTTTGCCGGATCGCGTTTCGGATTCAACCGCAAGATCGACAACTCCTTCAGCGCGCGATCCGAAAGCAAAACCACGTAAACGCTGTGATGAAATTGCCTCGCCGCGGGTGATCTCAACCGGCGTTTTCGTCGCGCTTGAAGCATCACTCTTTCAAGTCATTAGCACTTTCAGTGAATGGAGCGAATGGGATGAGCGACATAGAAGGTAAAGCCGCGGGGGGTCGCGAGCACATAGGCATTTAACATACCGCTTCTGCGGACGTTGAAAGATTACATTGATCTACCAGTCGAAATCGTTGACCGATTTAACGGTGTAACACCTTTCGGAGTTTAGACGCGACCCTATTTTCTTCTTGCCCAGCACCGAGAAAAACGAGGGTCGCGCCTGACAAATCAGCGGCGACCGGGGTCTCGCCATGGAACTCATTTCCTACGCCGGTACAGACGTTGCTGCTTTTAGAGTAATTATGGACGCACCCTGCAGAATCCTGGCGGTCGATAACGAGCCCTCGGTTACGCTTTCTCTACGATTTGTCTTTGCCGGGCCCCGCTATGAAGTGACCTGCGCCGACAGCGGCCATACTGCCCTCGCCAAACTCGATGTCAGTTCAGATTTCTACGACGTAATTATTGTCGATCACAAAATGCCGAATCTCACCGGGGTTAAGTTGGTCGAGGAGATCAGGAAACGCGGCATCACCACCGACATCATCGTGGTAGCGGCGAACCTGCCGCCGGACGTTCGCAACGCATACGAGCAAATGGACGTGCACCTGATGTTCTTGAAACCCTTTGACGTCGTCGAACTCCGTTCAGCCGTCGATCACCTCGCCACGGCGAATCCGTCCAATCGCGGACACTGCGACTAGCTCACTCCGCTTCTCCACTTCGCCGCTTCAACGCTTCAACGATGTAACGATGTAACGGTTCACGTCACCAAAGGTTGGCGGCGCGCTTGCGCCATGCGCTTTCGATGAAGAACAAGCACGATCAACCACGTCGCGAAGGCCAACGCACCGGCGGGAAGGGTGACGAGCATAAGCCAGCCCATCACGCCAAGCTGATAGAGCAGCGGTCCGTAGTCTTTGCCGTTGACCACGCAGGGATGCACTGAGCCTTCATCTACCCGGCACCCGTGCGCGTTAGCGATTACACTACACGCCACCACTGAGCCTACCGGCGCAAACGTTACGAGGCTGATGAGGACGAGAACGATCCAATAAAGAATCCAAGGGAATCGTTTTCGAACGGGTAACGGCGGCGGATTCACGGCAGCAGGCTTAGACGTTGAGCTATTGTTGTCGGGAATCTCGGCAACGCACAAGCGACAAACTCGGATGAGCGCGGAAGCTGCGCGGCGAGAGCTTTTGCGAGCGAGAATAGGGACACCAGCCGTTCAGGGCGCACGATGTCTCTTCTTGAATCCAAACACACTCCGAGACGCATCCCATGGGAAGGGCAATCTATGAAATCGACATCCGCAAACAGCAGCAGATTGAAATTAAGATTGGGTTCACTTGGCCTGGGCGTGCTGGCTTCTGCGATCGTATTCGGAGTAGCGCTAGCGGTTTCAGAGGATCTTCGCCTTCTATATATAAGTGGAGCGATTGCCCTTTTTTGCGGCGCAACCTGGGTGGGCGCTAAGAGCGGCCGAGACTGGCTGAGCGGTTGTCTGTTATACCTGCCGTTGGCCGGCATGTTTGGCTTTTTCGTTTTGCAACAGTTGCCGTTCCTCTGGCCGCACTTGTTGCTATGGGCTCTCGCCACCGTCCTCGGTTTGTTTCTGCTAGCCATTCGGGTGGGGAGCCGAACGAGGACCTCCGGAGTCGTCGTCCTGCTCGCCATCTCGGCCTGGTATTGCACGTCTTACATTCCCGATCAGATGAAGCGTGCCATGAACCATTTTGGCGACGGCGCTGCGCCCACTTTTGCTTTTCAAGCTGTCAGCGACGGAGCGGTGCCCACCACCGCGACGCCCGGGAAAATTCTGGTGATCGATTTCTTTGGTACATGGTGTCCTCCTTGCATCGCGGAGCTGCCGGAAATCGCGCGTGTCAGCGCAGGCTTACATGACAGACGCGACATCGAATTTGTTGTTGTGGCAACCAGCTCCGGTGGAGACACGCCGGCGCGTTTGCGATCCTTCGGTCAGCTAAGGCACGTTACCCTTCCCCTCGCGTTCGATCAGGGAGGAAAAGCTCACGCCGCATTCGGTCTGAGCGGATTTCCCGGATTAGTGGTCATAGACCGGACTGGCCGGGTGCGTCTCACACGAGAAGGATACAACAGCTCCGAAACCAGCTTCCGCACCGACCTGACTCAACTGTTAGAGAGCCTGTAGGCCCTATTTTCTCTGGCTAACCGATTTCCGGGTTTAAGCGCTAGCGTTTTACTTCTTCAAGTCAGCACCGATTTCGGCGAAATGGGCGAGGACGGCTTGGAGATCTGCGATCTGACGGTCCTCTCTCCTCAGGTCTCATTTGAAAACGACCTTGCTCTCCGGTGCTTCTTCATAGGTTACCTCATGGCCCGGAGTCCACTCTCCGTTCTTCAAATACTCGGCTTTGACATGAAACTTTCCGTTAGGGAGGACTTCGCTGGTCGAGCGCACTTCAGTCACGCCACCGGCGCTGCCTTTCACATCTTCGTGCGTGATGAACTTCCCATCCCTGGTCTCAAGAGTACCAGTGGTCATATATCCCTCAGTGGTAAAATAGTAAAAGGAGATGACCTTACGCTGGTCATCCCAAATGAGCAGCGTTTCGCCGCCGTATGCACCATCATTGATCGAATGAAGCAGCCGAATCGCCTGACCGTTCAGCGCGCGTTCCCACTTTTGCACATCGACTGTAGGTTTAGCGGGTTTTGAGTCTTTGAACGTTCCTCTCCAAGTTTTCTCCAGCAATGGACGCAAAGGTTCCAGATGAGAATTCAGCGGGAGCTCTTCGGCCGGGGTAACCGCGAGTGCGCCGCCAAGGCAAAACAAAGATAAAAAGAGTTTGAATTTCATATAAGATTTCGGTTTTCCCCATTCTGCCCGACGCTCGCCGAGGCGTATTGGAAAAATTTTACCTTATGCGGCCCGGACGAAATTGCGCTCACCTTCCAGACAGCGACCGAGGTAGGCGGAAGGGTTCAGCCCGGAGAAGTTGACGAAGTCGTGGACGAAGTGGGATTGGTCAAAGTACCCACAAGTACAGGCGACGTCCGCCCAATTTATTTCTGCGCGTGTTTGCACTTCGAGCAAGACCTTCTGAAAACGGCGAATACGGCAAAACACCTTGGGCGAGAGGCCGGTTTGTCGCCGGAACAGGTCAATGAAGTGTTTGTGGCTGAATCCGACCTGGCTTGAAACAGAGGTAATTGTCTGAAGATTTGGCTCAGCCATGTACCGATCGAGAGCCCAGGCAATCGCAACGCTCTGGCGTTGCCGTAATTTATTCTGAGCAAGCCTCGCACTCAGCAACCGTTCGAGAATAGCAAATTTTGAAGCAGCCGTGCAGGCCACGAGCAATTGGTCGCGCCAATCCCAAACGGTACGACCCCAAACCGCGTCCAACTCGACAACCTGCCCAGCCAGTTCGTCTGCCGGAAATCCGAGAAAAGCCGCCGCGCCCCCTGGCTTGAAGTGGACTCCGATCATTGATGATCGCGGCAGGGCGTCGATAACCAGGAACTTCGAGTGGGCGCCGGAAATCCAACCTCGTTTGAAAGCGTCGTACCCGGTCGAATCCGCACGATGGAAGAGCTTTCGCGGAGTTTCCTGAAGATTAATGATGAGCTCAAATGTGCCATCGGGTAAGACATGTTCGCGGTCGTGGTCGGGTGACAAATCGGCATAGTACCAAAAGAAATCCACATATTGATTTAGGGGCGGAGTGGGGATGTGCCGATAAATGCTCATGTTGCGGCTCGCCAGCCAGGACGCGAGAAAACTCGCAAGTTTTCAATCCGGTAAACGAGATCTTTTGGATCAGCGTAACATTTTAACGGGCCAAAGATATAATTCGTGGCGGAGATAATGCGACCTGGTCTTCGTGCGTCCCGCCCGCTCCATTCCGCGTTTCAGATTTCAGCTTTTCAAGAACGCTTCCTTGTTCACAACATACGGCATCTTGGTCGGGTCGCCGCCGTAGTTCCCTTCCAGCACGTCGATCACTGCCTGGACCGTGCGCCCAGCCATGCCTTTCTCGGGATCGACCGAGAGCCGCGTGATCTGCGCGCCACTAGCGAAGTGATGGAACAGCCGCATGCGGTCGGCGATTTCCGGATCGAGGAGTGGCGAATCCGGCGGCAGAGGCTCTTTCTCAAAGACGTCGAGCGCCGCCCCGGCGATGACTTTGTCTTTCAGCGCTTTGGCGAGGGCCTTCCCGTCTACGACCGGCCCGCGTGAGCTATTCACCAGGTACGCCGTCGGCTTCATCAGCTTGAGCGTCTTCTCGTTGATGAGGTGATACGTCGGCTTGTCGGTTTCGCCCTCGCGCAACAGCGGCACGTGAATGCTCACATAGTCGGCGCCGCTAAGTGCCTCCTCGAACTCCACGTACTTGATCCAAGTCTTCTCCTTCTGGATGCCCTTTGTGTGACGCAGGTCCATTAGCTCCTGAATGGAAGCGATGTACTTGTCATTATGATACGCCGGGTCGTAGCAGAGCATGTTCATGTCGAACCCCGAAGATTTCTTGATCATCGCCAAACCGATTCGCCCGGTGCCGATGATGGCGATGGTCTTGCCCGTGACTTCGTCGCCAAGGAATGGCAGGAATGGGTGCCACGACGGCCACTTCTGCTCCCGCACCAGACGCTCACTCGCATACATCTTGCGCGCCAGCATGCCGAGCATGAGAAAAGCGAACTCGGCGGTCGCTTCGGTGAGCACATCGGCGGTGTTGGTAAAAGGGACCTTGTACTTGTTGGCGTCGGCGCGGTTGATGTTGTCGAAGCCGACCGCGATCTGCGCCACGACCTTGAGAGAGCCCTTGCCCGCTTCGAAGATCTCGGCGTCGATGGGATCGCGGAGCGTGGTGATCAACCCATCGATGCCGCTCTTCACTTTCTCGATGATCAGTTTCTTCGGCGGCGCCTCGGGGCCCTGGAAGACCTCGAGCTCGTAGCCGCGCTCGCGAAGACGATTCTCGGCCGGATCGCCGATGCGGGAGGTGGCAAAGATTCGTTTCTTGTCGGTCATGACGGCAAAATCGTTATCACTTATCAGTTATTGATCCGACGTTCCGCAATCCGCATTCCGAAATTGTTTACAGGTTCTTCTTCGCCCAGGCACCGACGCGATCGAGTGCCTTCTCGATGTTCTCGATCGAGTTGGCCACGCTGAAGCGCAAATAGCCTTCGCCGAAATCGCCGAACGCGGTCCCGGACAGCGCGGCAACGCCGGCGTCGTCGAGGAGCGCGTCGGCCAGTTTCTTCGATGGCCACCCGCTCCCCTTGATGTTGGGGAAAACGTAGAACGCGCCTTTGGGCAAGCGGCAGGAAAAACCTTTGATCTTGTTGAGGCCGGCGACCATCACGTCGCGCCGTTTCTTGAACTCGGCGCACATCGCATCGACCGAATCCTGCGGCCCGCGGAGCGCTTCGACGCCGGCAATTTGCGTGAAGGTGGCGGTGCAGGAGTTGGAGTTGGTCATCAGACGGGCGACGTGCGTCGCCAGATCGGCGCGCATCACGCCGTAGCCCATCCGCCAGCCGGTCATGGCGTAGGTCTTGGAGAAGCCGTCGAGCAGAATGCAGCGCTCCTTCATGCCGTTCACTGACATAATGGAGTGATGCTCACCTTCAAAGATGAGGCGACTGTAAATCTCATCGCTCAACACCATGATGTTGCGGTCGCCGATAGCGCGCGCGATGCCGTCGATGTCGTTCTTCGTCAGCACGCCACCGGTCGGGTTCTGCGGCGAATTCATTATGATCAGCTTCGTGCGATCGTTGATCAGCCCGCCGAGTTCGCCGACATCGAGCCGAAAATCCATTTCCTCGCGTAAGCGGATCGGCACGGCCTTCGCGCCGACGTAATTGATCATCGATTCGTAAATGGGAAATCCGGGATTGGGATAGACGACCTCATCGCCTTCTTCGACCAGCGCAAGGATGGTGAAGAAGATGATGGGCTTACCGCCGGGGACAACGACCACTTCATCGGATGTTGCGTTTACCCGGCGCGTCTCACTCACGTATTGAGCGATGGTCTCGCGCAGCTGCGGCAAACCGGCCGAAGGCCCGTAGTGCGTAAAGCCTTTGTGCAGGGCGTCGGTCGCCGCCTCGATGATGTTGCCTGGGGTATCGAAATCGGGTTCCCCGATCTCGAGATGGACGATGTCGCGGCCCTTTGCCTCCAGGGCTCGCGCCTTCACCAGTACTTCGAAAGCGGTCTCAGTGCCGAGACGCGCCATGCGCTTCGCGAGGCGGAGTTCGGGAGCCTTAGTCATGACGGCGAAATGACCAACAGGTTCAGCTTTCGAAAAGGAATGTCAAAGTGAGGACTGACCCTACTCCGAGTTTTAATGCAGCTCAAAAAAGAGTGCGGCAATGTAAACCACGAACGAAGCCGCACTGACGCAGACAAATGCCTTGTGGAACAGATCGTTGCGCGTCACGGCTGCGATAGTGGCTCCGGCGATCCAGAATAAATGAAAACCCAGATCGAGAGGTCTTTGCAAGGAACCGGTCATCACGACATTTTTCATGAGACTGACCAGAAGCACGGTCACGAACGAGCCGAAGAACCAGCGGGCGTGGCGGAAATAATTGGCGCGCAGATCCACAGTTTCTCCCGCGAGCGGCGTCGGTAGAGCGAGGGCCGCGAGGAGGTAGAGGATGATCGTCTCAAGCAGCAGAACCGCGAACTGAAGAAAGGTCCAGGCATGTCGATTGCGGTATCCAAACATGGCCCACCACGCTTGGACATCGATCACTAGAAGCAGCAGAGTCCATCCAATAGCCGGCCAGTAGATGCGGACGCGGTCCCGCGCATTAATCACCTGGCTAAGGCCCTGGAGCAGTTGAGTCACGCTCAGGCCGAGAATGATTGAGAGAATGACTGCGAGATAGCCGAACTCATCCATGCGGTTGCATCAGCGCTATCAATCCTCAAGGCCTTTGTCGACCAGAAGCCGCTGGGCACAGTCAGTTCTGCTATATTCTCATGTGCGGTTCATCCTCGTGGTAATTGGGATTATGTTCGTGCTCGACGCGCTATGGTGGGCCGCTTCGGTGCGCATCGCCAGGCCTACCGTCGCGCGGAGGGCCGTAGCCATCTTCAGCCTGGCTCAATTAACGGGGCTGATCTGGTTGCTAACTCAGCGCCTTTCTCACCCGGGATCGACGTCCGTATTCCCGAAGTTCGCCGTCACGGCAGTGTTTATCTGGCACATGATCATCCTGCCCCTTCTCTTGGTACTGGCAGTGGTGCTGCTGCCGATCCTCTCCGCGGTGGCCGTCGCCCGGGTCGCTCGACATCGCCATAATTCCAACCCGGCTCCGGCCGATACGCGCGGAGGATTGAGTCGCCGCCAATTTCTCGGGGTCGTTCTGGCCGCGGCGCCGCCAATGTTGGACCTTAGCCTTGCCACCATTGCGATGCGGCAACTTGATCGGTTTCGCATTCGGCGTTTTGTCCTGCCCATCGCTGGTTTGCCAAGCGATCTTCACGGATTAACCATCGCCCAAGTAAGCGATATGCATGTAGGCCGGTTTACGTCCGGCCGCGTCTTGCGCGAGATGGTCCGAGTCGTTAACGAGTTCCGTGCGGATCTCATCCTGCTCACCGGCGACTTGATCAACGATGCTCTCGCTGACCTCGACCATGGTCTTGAGCTGGTGAGATCGATGGAAGGCCGCTCCGGTATTTACCTGATCGAAGGTAATCATGACTTGATCGAGAACGGTGCGGAGTTCGAACGCCGAGTGAAGCAATCGGGCGTTCCATTTCTCCTCGACGAATCGGCAATTGTAACCATTCGCGGCGCGCCAGTGCAACTACTCGGACTAAGTTGGACAAGGGTGCGGGAAAATAGAGACGCGGCGATTGCCGCGTCGGTGCACCGGCTCATGAGCCAGCGCCAGCCGGAAAGTTTTCCCATTCTTCTGGCGCATCATCCGCATGCGTTTGATGCCGCGGCGGAGGGGTCGCTCCCGCTTACGCTTTCCGGCCATACGCATGGCGGGCAACTTATGTTAAACGAGCAATGCGGGTTTGGGCCGGCGCTGTTTCGCTATTGGTCTGGCCTTTACAGCAAAGGCCCGAGCAGACTGATCGTTTCAAACGGAGTAGGTAATTGGTTTCCGCTGCGGGTGCGCGCGCCGGCGGAACTCGTGCATCTCACCTTAGTGCGAACGTAGATCACTGCGAGGGAAACAGTGAGCGAGCATGGAGAACAAGCAAGGGAGCTGCCGAGATACAATGGAGCGAATGGGATGAGCGACATGGCCGGTAACGCCGAGGCACGTCCGCGATTTGGGACAATCTAAGTCTCGCTCGTGTGCGGCGGCAGAAGAATCATTCGGGCAAATTGCAAAGTGCCGATGGCCAGTTGGAAAATGATGGCGGCATAAAAGAGCCAGAAAAGGCCCGAGATCAGAGCGTTGTAAGCCTGCAGGAGCCCGATTGCTGTGCCCAGGATGGCGATCATATAAAAAAGATAGCGGTAGGCCCCCATCTCCTTGATTACGGCCGGCCCTAGTTCTGATTGGCGTCGCCGGCTCAAAAAACCGAAAACAGAGATTAGAACGAGCGAGAAACCGCTGCACCACTGCCAGATGGAAAGCGGCGTTGGTTTGATCGTCAGCAAGAGCATGCCGAATAAACAAGAGAGAAGGGGGACCAGGGCGCTGCCCAGTAACAGCCATAAGCGAAACTTATCTACGAGCGCCCACTCATGCAGCGACCTGCTGCGAAACGCCACCACCACCCCGGCAAATCCGGCCAGCGCCATCGCGATTTGAGCGGCGGTCGCAAGCGCTTCACTTGGTTCCATCTTTTTGGATTAGATAGGATTCAGGCGACGCAAACAAACACGAAGTTCGGGCAACGCGCCGCTTTCGGCTGCTTTGTCCAGCTGATGATTTGGCGGCCACTATGCCGGGCCAGGAAGATTGCCCAATTTAACGTTTCAACGAATCACGAGGGCGAAGCCTAAATGTTAAATGTGGACGCGACCCCATTTTCCTCATTTTCCTCCACTGCGATATGCCTCGCTATTAGGTCGATGTCTGCGATTAGTGTAATATGTCTTTGGAATCCTGTCCCACCTGCGGTTACGCGCTTTCAATCCTCGATCATCATTGCCGCCATTGTGCTCTCCCATTGAGGGCGCTCCCATTATCCGGGCCGTTTGATGCGAAACGCCTGCCGCAAATAATCACGGCCGTAGTGGCGCTAAGCGTTCTCGTTTACTGGATATTCTTCCGCTAACGAAAAGGTGGGGACAGGATCAGCGGGATTTCTTCTCAAAGCGCAAAGCGAGCCCCGGCGAACATGCCGCGCTGCCGTGTGAATGCGAGTTGTAGCCGCGGTCGCTTTCATGTTACACAATCTCGCTGTCTCGCGAGTGCGATGTCGCTAACATCATAGCCTAATGAGTGTGCAAGATTCTGACGCCACAATGGCTGTGTTCCTCGACCTGGAAAACATCGCGCTGGGTGCGCATGATGCGCACTTTCCCGCGTTCGACATCCGCAAGGTGCTCGAGCGTCTGCTGCTCAAGGGCCAGATCGTGGTCAAGAAAGCCTACTGCGATTTTGAGCGCTACAAGACGTTTAAGCGGGGGCTGCACGAAGCGGCGTTCGAGCTCATCGAGATTCCGCACGTGCGCCAGTCGGGCAAAAACTCGGCCGACATCCGCATGGTCGTCGATGCGCTCGATCTCTGTTACACCAAGAGTCACGTTGACACCTTCGTTATCATCAGCGGCGACTCGGACTTCTCGCCGCTCGTCAGCAAATTGCGCGAGAACGACAAAACGGTTATCGACGTCGGCGTTAAGAAGTCCACGTCTGATCTATTCATCAGCAACTGCGACGAATTTCTCTATTACGACGATTTCGTGCGCGTGGAGCCGGCAAAGAAGCGTCCGAGCGTGGCCGCATCCGCGCCGGCAACGAAAACTGGTAAAGATCAGGGACCTTCGATCGATGGGGCGCTCGATCTTCTGAGGAAAACCTTGGAAGCGCTGCGGGCCGAGCGAGGCGAGGATTATCCGATCCGCGGCTCACTCATGAAGCAGGCGATGAAACGTCAGAACCCCGGTTTCAACGAGCGTGCGCATGGGTTCCGTGCTTTCAACGAACTGCTCCTCGAAGCGCAAGAGCGTGGGCTGCTAAAGCTGGAGCGCGACAAGCAAGTCGGTACCTACATTGTCCACGCGGTCGAGTAACCAAGGGGGACGTAAGAGTTTCTTGCATGTCCCGAGGCAGTTTAGGGGAACGTCAAGAAATCCTTACAAACATGGCACTGAGTTGCGTAGGATTTTCGGCAGATGAAAGAACGCCATCGAGACATCGCGTCTGCATTGCCCGCTGATCTGGATTCGTTGCCCCGGTTACGCGGATTTCGTTTGCGCGGGATAGAGATGACGCGGCTGGAGACTTTCATCGACGCGGCCTTCGCGTTCGCCATTTCGATGCTGGTGATCGCCGCACAGCAGATCCCCGACAACATCCAGATGCTCCTGGCCGCATTTAAGAATGTACCGACCTTTGTCTGTAGCATCGCGGTGCTGGGGATCTTTTGGCGGGGCCATTGGTTGTGGAGCCGGCGTTACGGCCTCGAAGACGGCGCCTCGATTCTGATTAGCTGGACGATGATTGTTACGATCCTGATCTTTATCTATCCGCTGAAGGCAATCTTCGGGGCGATGTGGTACCTTTTGAGCAATGGCCAGGTCGGCCAGCCGTTCTCGCTTCACACCACCGAATCGCAGGCGAGGACTATCTTTGCGATCTACGCGCTCGGCTTGGTTGCCATTTCCGCCGAAATCCTGCTCCTGAATCTGCGTGCCTGGCAATTGAGGGACCCGTTGCGATTGAATGCACGGGAAAGACTGGTGACGCGCGGCGAACTAACGGGCTGGAGCATCCCGGTAAGCGTCGGAATCGTGTCGCTGGTCTTTGCGCTTACTTTGCCGGCAGAGAAGATCCAATGGAGTGGCTGGGTTTATTTCTCGATGATCATCCTGGTGCCGCTGCATGACCACTACCACAGACGGAGGGTGAAGGCTGAAGAAAAGTAGGAAGTAGAAAGTAGAACGCGGAGCTTTCGGTTAACCATTATCGGTAATTGGAAGGCAAAGGTCAGAAATCGCGTGCGGCTTACAATGAATCGTCAAAAGGTTGGATCTTTAAACCATTCAGGCGTTAGAACAACGCAAACTGAGATGTGAAGGTAGGCGGACAACATTTCCGGACGATCTGGCTTCACCCGGCAAATGAGCGGATCGTGCAGTTGATCGATCAGAGATTTTTACCGCATCGTTTCGTGATCGAGGAAATCAGTACGGTCACGCAAATGGCGAACGCAATCCGGGAAATGCATGTGCGGGGAGCGGGCCTGATTGGAGCGAGCGCCGGATATGGGATGTACCTGGCGGCAATCGAGGCGGCAGGGAGTCCCGCCGTCGCGGGATTTGATCAACGCTTGGCCGACGCTGCAGCGGAACTCAGAGTAACCAGGCCGACGGCGGTGAACCTGATATGGGCGATTGAGCGGCAATTGACCAGCATAGCGAAAGGAGAAACCGCCCAGGACAAGATCGATCTCGCTCTGCGCACCGCCAGACAGATTGCCGCGGAAGATGAGGAACATTGCCGGATGATCGGGCAGCACGGCCTAAAACTCATCGAAGAGGTTGCCCGGAGGAAAAACGGAAAGCCGGTGAATATCCTGACCCATTGTAACGCGGGATGGCTCGCGTTTGTGGATTACGGGTCGGCGCTGGCGCCGGTTTATGC
>JBAQJG010000788.1:0-3799 GCA_049300145.1 Chthoniobacterales bacterium
ATGCTTCTTGCCGCCGTCATAGAAGAGCGCAGCAAAGGAGAGATGACACTCCGTGAACGCGAAGAGCGCATCAGTCTCGCAGCCGAATCGGCGAATCTGGCGTTCTGGACCATCAATTTCGAGCGGAAGGAGTCGTGGATGAGCGACAACGGCCGCGCCATTTTCAACTTTGGGCCGGACGAGCGTTTTTCTCGCGAGCTGTTTCTCTCACGCGTGCACCCGGAAGATCGAAGCGCCGTCGACGAAGCTATCGAGCGTGCACGAGCCGCGTCGCAGACATTTGAATTCGAATATCGTTTGCTGCGACCCGACGGCGAAACACGTTGGCTGATTTCGCGTGGCCGTTATCTGCGCAATGATCGGGGGGAAGTGAGCGAACTGATTGGGGTAGCCATCGACATCACGGCGCAATTCAAAGCCAACCTCCAGCTACGACTGCAGCGCGAGGAGATGGCACACATGAGCCGGGTGTCGTCTATGGGCGAGCTAACCGCTTCGCTCGCGCACGAACTTAATCAACCCCTCTCCGCCATTACCAGCAACGCAGCGGCCGGGAGACGATTTCTGGCGCAGGGTTCCCTCGACCTCAAAATTTTTGAAGAGTTGCTCGCCGATGTTGCGGCTGATGCCCGGAGAGCGAGCGACATCATTCAAGGGATTCACGGTTTCGTGCGCAAGAGGGAGGCGACAAGGCGCCTAGTAAATTTGAATGAGATCATCCGGGAGGTCCTGCGACTGCTGCATTCCGATTTGCTGGGACGCGCTACGTCCGTCGAGACGCAACTCACTCCGAATCTTCCGATGGTGGATGCCGACCCGGTCAATTTGCAGCAGGTGCTGGTAAATCTTCTGATGAATTCGCTCGAAGCGATGCAGCTAAAGCCAGCGGGCACACGCCGCATTCTCATTTCCACAAGATGCGAAGCACATTCTTCTGTCGTAACCAGCGTGCGGGATTACGGTGGCGGGCTTCCGGAAGAGGATATGGACAGGGTTTTCACACACTTTTATTCGACGAAGCCAAACGGAATGGGAATGGGTTTGACGATTGTGCGCTCTATTATCGAAGCGCATGGAGGGAAGTTGTGGGCGGAAAATGTCGATGAAGGTGTTCGCTTTTTCTTTACCCTGCCGGTGACACGAAAGTCTGAAACTCGCGAGGTCGCTTGAGCAAAGCCAACAAGCTTGTTTGCGTGGTGGACGATGACCAGTCGGTGCGCCGGAGTTTAGGGCGTCTACTTAAGTCCGCTGGGTATGCGGCGGAGTCATTTTCTTCAGCCGAAGGCTATCTGGCGCGAGAAATCTTCGAAGGTTCGATCTGCCTTGTTCTCGATGTCCATATGCCGGGATTGAAGGGTCCGGGGTTACAAGAAGCGCTCGAGAAACGAGGCGCTTGCGAGCAGATTGTTTTCCTTACCGGCCATGGCGACGTGCCGACCGCCACTCGGGCGATGAAAAATGGCGCCGTTGATTTTCTGACGAAGCCGTTTGACGACGAGGAACTGATCCTAGCAGTCAAGCGTGCTTTGGAACGTGCTCAGGAACAATTGCGCATACGCAGGGAAAGACGGGAGGCGCGTGGACGTATCGGTAAATTGACGCCGCGTGAGTTTGAAGTTTTGCGCTTCGTCATTATGGGCCTGTTGAACAAACAGATTGCGGCGGAGCTGCACACGGCCGAGAAGACGATCAAAGTTCATCGCGGCCGCGTCATGCAAAAGCTCGGTGTCAGCTCCGTGGCTGATTTGGTTCGCATCTCGCAGCGCGCCGGCATCTCGCCGGCCCGCAATCCCGCATAAGACTAAGGTCCACTGCCCTGCCCAACTTTGGGGGACTAATTTGCGGCATGATTGCTACGTCCAACATTAAAAACACCGACTTAGGGTCGCCCGTCTCATTCTGGTTCGCCGTTCTTAGTCCCGCGCTGGGGATCCTGACCGGCTTTCTCGCAGTACTCGTTTTCTTCCGGTGAAAACCTTACCAGAACTGTTGCATTCCGGTAGTACCTGCAACGACGCGGCGGCCCATCAGCGCGCACAAAGTTACCAACAGCAACACCCAAGCGGGGAATCACAGAAACGGGGCGGAACTGTCGGCGCGCAAAGCTCCGCGCTGCATGCCTCTTCAGAAGGCTTCGGCCACGGCGGGGAGTCTTCCGCGAGTCTGAACTCGCATAAGACCAAGGTCCACTACCCTCCCGAACTGTCGGGACTAATGTGCGGCATGATCGCTACGTCCCACATTGAAAATGAGGCGTTCGCGCAAATGCGCATGATACCCAGTGAAAAGCCTTCCTCGGAGATTGTTTGCCTGGTGGATGATGATCCCATGGTGCTCAGATCGACCGGCCTTTTACTCGCCTCAGACGGATTCGCCGTGCGTCGGTTTAATAAAGGCGAGGATTTTATTGCTTATGTTGCGTCATACGACGTGCCGCTCGTCGTGCTGGACAATTGGATGGAAGGAATGAACGGCTTGGAAGTCCTGGCGCGGCTCTGCGCCATTTCGCCGCAGACCCATGTGATTGTGATCACGGGACACGAAGATGCGGCTGCGCGGATCACCGCGATGCAAATCGGCACAGTCGCTTTTTTTATTAAGCCGTTTGATGACGAACAATTTCTCGAGGCGGTTCATCGCGCGCTCGGCCACCAGCTTGAATCATCATCCAGGAAACTATGATTATCTGCGCCTGATCGAGTGCGCATTTCGCAGCGTGCGCGCGTGTTGCCCGCGACAATCCCGCATAAGACTAAGGTCCACTATCCTGACGAATTGAAAAGGCTAGCCTGCGGGTTGGTCGACACGTCCCCCACCATTGAAAATGGGGCGGTCGCGTAATTGTGCATGACGCCTGTTGAAAAGTCCGACGCGGAGATTGTTTGCCTGGTCGATGACGATACCGCGGTTCTTAAATCGATCGAACGATTGCTCGGCTCCGATGGATTTTCCGTGCGCAGTTTCAACAAACCGAAGGAGTTCCTTGCGCACGTCCGTGCACATCCAGTGCCGGTCGTTATTCTCGACATCTGGATGGAAGAGATGAGCGGCTTGGAAGTCCAAGCGCAGCTTTCCGGGCTTTCGCCCCGCACGCGCGTGATCATCATGACCGGACGCGAAGATTCCACCGCGAAACTGACTGCCATTCAATCGGGCGCCATCGCGTTTTTCACCAAGCCTTTTAACGACGATCAATTTCTCAACGCAGTGCGTGGCGCGCTGGCAATGCACCCTATGGAATGAGCGAGCGAGATAAAATGGACGAGCAATCGGGCGAACATCGAGAAACCGCTGATTCATCTCGCGAAGAGCAGCTCAGCCTGCTGCAGACAATCACGATGGAGGTGGCCGCGGCCAGCGATCTCTCGTCCGCCTTGGAAGTTGTGCTCCGCCGCGTTTGCGAGAAGACGGGCTGGGCGCTCGGACAGGCTTGGGTGCCGAACCAAGAGGGAACTGTTCTTGACTGCGGGCCGGCGTGGTTTTGCGGCGAGGCCGATCTGAAGCAATTCAGAGCTGCCTCCGAGATATCTCATTTCATTCCGGGTGCGGGACTTCCCGGGCGCGTGTGGAAGTCGGGGCAGCCAGCGTGGATACAGGATGTGACGCTCGACGGGAACTTTCCTCGGAACAAGGCGGCCGCGAAAGTGGGACTGAAGGCGGCCGTGGGTATTCCCATTCTATCAGGCGATGAGGTCATCGCGGTGATGGAGTTTTTCGTGCATGAGTCGCGGGGCGAGAACGAGCGGGTGGTGAAGGTGATCGCGGCGGTCGCCGCACAATTGGATCTGGTCATGGAGCG
>JBAQJG010000789.1:0-18594 GCA_049300145.1 Chthoniobacterales bacterium
AACAGGAACTTCTTGAACTCGTGCGCGCGCGAGTTCCGACTTTGCGCAAGGAGGGACTCGTGACCGACCGCGTGCCAACGATCATGCGCTCCCGCGACGGCACGATTGTTGAAGTTTCGGAATGGAAATCGCGGGAGGCGATCGCTGCCGCACACACGAACCCGAACGTCCTCGCGATGTGGGACAAGTTTTTCGCCGTGTGCGAATGCGTGCCGCTCAAAACGCTCGCCGAAGCCAATGACATGTTTGCCGGTTTCACGCCGGTCGAAGATTGATGCCGTTCGGGGTTCGTCAGTCTTCACCTATCCTGCGAAATGATCTGGCAAAAAGTGCTGGCCTTCAGCACGCGTTTTTAGATAAGCAATCGCGCGCCGCCGATGCTCTTTAATTCCCTTACCTTCGTCGTCTTTTTCGCGCTAGTGGTGACCGCGTACTGGAGCATGCGTTCCTGGAAGGCGCGCAAGAACCTGCTCGTGGTCGCAAGTTACATTTTTTACGGGGCGTGGAATCCGCCTTTCGCTGCGCTCCTCTTTTCCACGACGGCAATGGATTTTTGGCTCGGCTCGAGAATTGCCCAGGCCAAGGGCCATTCGCGTCGCGTGTGGTTGATTGGAAGCGTCTGCATGAACCTGAGCATGCTCGGATTTTTCAAATACGGGAATTTTCTGTTGCAAAATTTCCAATGGCTCCTCGGGCAAATCGGCATTGTTTACCAACCACCGCATCTAGACATCCTCCTGCCTGTCGGCATTTCCTTCTACACGTTTCATTCTCTCTCCTACACGCTCGACATTTATCGCGGTGTGCTCCAGCCCACAAAATCGCTGCGCGATTTCGTCCTGGCCGTTTCCTTTTTCCCACAGCTCGTGGCCGGTCCGATTGTGCGGGCCGGTGATTTTCTTCCCCAACTTGTCAGGGCACCGGGTTTGCGCCTGGGTCAGTTCCTCTGGGGGCTGTTGCTCATGACTCTCGGCTTGTTCGAAAAGATCGTGCTTGCCGACACTATGCTTTCCGGTTCGGCCGATCGCGTCTTTAGTTACGCTGGTCCTCTGGTCGCGCTCGATTCCTGGCTGGGCGTCATGGCATTCGCCGGTCAGATATTTTTCGATTTCGCCGGCTATTCCATCTGCGCGATCGGCGCGGCTCTCTGCCTTGGCTTTCACTTAAAAGATAATTTTAGATTCCCCTACGCGGCGATTGGCTTTTCCGACTTCTGGCGGCGCTGGCACATCTCGCTTTCCACGTTTTTGCGCGATTACCTTTACATTCCGCTCGGCGGCAATCAGGTCCGCCCGGTCCGCGCTGCCATCAATCTGGTTATTGTCATGTTTCTCGGCGGTCTCTGGCACGGCGCGGCTTGGACCTTTGTCGTTTGGGGGTTGCTGCACGGTTCTTATCTGGTCATCGAGCGCGTCATTCGTGTTTTTCTCGAAGACGCGCGATGGGCGAACAATTTCGCCACAAAATTCTTCGCCGGACTCGCTACTTACGCCGCGGTCTGCATCGCGTGGGTGTTTTTTCGAGCGTCCGATTTCACTATCGCCTCACGAATGTTGCGGGGCATGTTTGGCGGACACGCCCGCGGCGACGCCATTCTTTCGACCCGCGAAATGTTGCAGATCGCGATTGTCACTGCCTGCATGATGCTGGTGCATTGGTCGCTGCGCGACAGCAACATCGAAACAGCGGTAACGCGTTTGCCGCGCTGGATTGTAACCGCGGCGTGGGCCTTGATGGCTTGCGCCATCATTCTCACTCAAGGAAACAGCAATGCCTTCATCTACTTCCAATTTTGAGCGCATCCTGCGGCTGCCGCGTTTGTTCTTCCGCAAACCGACGCTGAGCGAGAGTGTGCATGGTGGCCCGCCGCTCGAATTCGAGCGGCCGATTCCACCGATACCGTGGCGCGGCATCACGGTTGTGGTCGTCCCCGTTGTCATCGCGGCCTCGGCTGCGTGGGAGTTTTATTGTCGCTCCATTGGCTACGGTCCAACGCTCAATGACAGCGAAGATCTCTGGGTGCAAGCGCGTCGAAGGGTGAAGCCGGAGTCGATCGTTATCGTTGGTGAATCCCGTCCGTTGTTCGACCTCGACCTTGACGAAATGGAGAAGGGTCTCGGCAAACGTCCCGTGCAACTCGCGCTTGCCGGAAGCTGCCCCTATCCCGTGCTGGCTGAACTTGCCAACGACGAACGATTTCACGGCACCATTATTTGCAGCATCGTCCCGGGTATGTTTCTCGCGCCGGGTGGTCCGCTTCTTGAAACGTCCGAAAAGGCGCTAAAACGTTATCGTAGTCAGACGCCCGCGCAAAGACTGAGTCATCACTTCGGGATGTTTCTGGAAGAGCACATCGCCTTTCTCAAACAGGAGGACCTCACCCTCGACATTCTGCTAAAACGTGTGCCTATTCCGAACCGGAGCTACGCCCAAATTCCCCCGACCTTCCCTCCGTATTTCCAAACCGTCGATCGCGAACGTCGAACCAGAATGGTCGAACAATGCGCTAATCCGGAAGGACCGCTGGCCATGAAAATTCAACAGATCTGGTTACCGCTGTTCACGCCTCCCCCGCCCCCTACTTATGTGCCCAAAGAAGTTTTCATGGAGAAGATGGGCAAGGCGATCGAAGCGCGCTTTCAGGATGCGGCCAAAGCAGTGGAAAAACTCCGGGCCCGCGGCGGTAAGATCGTGTTCGTCCGTTTTCCGAATGGCGGCGAACTCAGGGTGTTAGAAGATCGGCTCAATCCCCGTGCGCGCGATTGGGAGCGCTTGCTCAAAGAAACCAAAGCACCCGGTATTTACTATGAAGATTTTCCGGAGCTGCGCGACTTCAATTGCCCGGAATGGTCGCACCTTTCCGCCGGCGACTCTGTTGAATTCAGCAAACGACTCGTCCCGCATCTGCGCGAGGCACTTCAGATGTAATTCTCTGCTCTTTTGACTTGGAGGTTCGACGTTGGACGTGAGCGTTTACCTCTCTTTTAGGTCGCTCTGGCGACACGGCGAGTCCCCTGGCGAGAGCTCGGACCTTCAACTCAGAGAAACTTAACGAGCGCGTCGATCGTTTCCTTGGGCCGTTCTTCCAGCACCCAATGCCCCGTGTCCTTCAACACCAAGACCGTGACATCAGTCGCGACTAGCTTCATTTGTTGCGCGAGCTGATTGCCTAACGACTTCTCGCCGCCAATCGACAGCACCGGCATGGTCAGTTTCGTCTGCGAGAGTTGCGCGAAATCTTTCGCGAGTTCCGGCCAGGACGCGAAATAAACCCACGCTGCGCGCATTCGTCCGGGCTTGGAATACGCTTCGGCGTATGCTTTGCGATCCGCTTCCGGGACCGAGCGGGTCTTATCGGCCGCGAGATCGTTCCAGAAATATTCGAAATATATGCGCTCGCGCCCTTTCACCAAGGCTTCGGGAGTTGGGCCGTGAAACCGAAAATGCCAGATATTCGGATCATTGTAGATCGGTTCCCATCCGGCCACGCCGGGAAGGAATGCGTCCATCACCACCAGTTTTTCCACTTCCGCAGGAAACTGTGCGGCGTAAGCGTAGGCAACCATGAGACCGATATCGTGGCCTACGACTCTCGCCTTTTCGACGCCGAGTGAGCGCGCAAGTGCGTGAATGCGGATCGCGGACGTTTTCATGTCCAAGCCGTTCGCTGGAATGCCTGAGTCACCAATGCCTGGCAGGTCCGGCGCGATCACGGTGAATCGTTCGGCTAGCAACGGGATGATCGGTTTCCACATGCGCGAGGTTTCCGCAAAGCCGTGCAGCAAAATGACCGACGGCCCGTGACCCGCCGTGAGGTAATGCAACTTCACGCCATCGATCTCCGCTGTGCGCGAAACGATGTTCTTGTCTGCTGGTTCGCCGTAAATCGACGCTGAGAACAAGGCGCACGCGAAAGGCAATCCGACGCGACAAAAGGTAGATAAGCGATTCATAAAAAACTCCTTGGGCGTTGATACCCGAACTCGCACCAACGTAGCACATTCAGCCACCAAGCATTCCACCACGGCTCTTCCCAATCTCTCTCAACTCTGTGTCACGCCGAAGTCTGCGAAGGAGGATCAACAATCAACTCTCAACCTTGTCGCAGCGCCTTTACATCTGCGATCTCTTTTGCGAACTGATTTGCTCCCGTGTCTCGCGCTTTAGTGTGTCCAGCATTTCAGGAAGGAGCCCTTCGTGATAGCGGAGAATTGTTCCGGACGGCGATATCAATACGACACTCGGAAGACCCGGACTGCCGTAGGCCTTAAACATTTTGGATTGGACGTCGACAAGTGTCGGGATGCTAAAACCCTGCGATTTCCAAAAACGTCGAACTCGATCCAACCTTTCTTTGCTATCGGGGCCTTGCTCCAAAGTGTTCACGGCGAAAATTGTCACCGGCAAGTGATCGGCTGCGGCCCAACTAGCGAGGGCCTGAGTTTCCTTTAGCGCCGTCCAACACGGCACGCACCACGTGGCCCAAAAGTCGAGCACCACAACCGAACCCCGCAGATCATGGAGTGCGATCTTTTTCCCGTCGAGACCTTCGAGCTCAAAGTCGGGTGCTACGGATCCAACGGCGAGTCGGGTTGAGGTAAGATCGGCAAGATTCTCAACCGCGCTGCGCGAACCTGGCGTAAAATCGATCGCCGACTCCGGGCCGCTCAAGATCTGCGGCGAAAACGTTCCGCTTACGCGAACAACAAATCCTGCCGGCGCACCGGGTGGCCTTACTTGAAACGAAACAGCAATCAAGAAATGCGTTTTCGAGTCGATCGCTAAGGTCAGATCACCATTGTTGGCGATGAAACGGATTTCATCCTGCTCTTTATCACCGGTGACATGACTGTATCCGGCGATTTGCAGCGGCTCGAGAAGATTGAACCGAAGTGTGTCCAGGCATGCATCGATGCTCTTGCCCGAATGCAGCGCAAGAGGCGGAGGCTCGAAAAGAGAGCCGTTGCCGGCGACGCGCCTTAGGGCCGCCCCAAAATCGCCATCGTAGGGCGCAACGACATACTTATCGGACACATCGCTCTGAGTCAGATACAGTTTCGAGTCTAGCGCCACCGCTTGCAGTAGCGCGTTTTTTACAATGACCGCGCCTTCGGGTCCAAAGGTGTACTCCTCGCTTTTGGTTTCCTGCTCTGATCCAGGAGCAGTCACTGAGTACGACAACTTGTCCCGCAAAGCGACCACGGCCCTGTACGCTGCAGCCGAAGACGCAAGGGCGTCACGCGCGCGTTGAACCTCCGCATCTTGCGCCTCCGCAATCATCATTACGGCGATCCATCCCGCGACCATCGCGAACAACATCCGTTTCATGTCTTCAGCTATGCTTTGGATGCAGACGGCGCCCGAATTGGATTCAATAATTTTCTTAGATCGGAGCTCTCAACTCTCAACCTATGCTACTCATCGAGCCGCACCGACTTGAAGCTGACCGGCTGATCCGCCGCATCAAAACCGTGCGTAGAGAATCCTCGTCCGAACTTAACGCGGGTTCGGCCCGGACCATCAGTCCGGTGGCGCGAACGATATTATCTCGTTAGCCGCTCGATGATTCGTCCAAAAGTTCGCGCCGTCGAATGTGAGCGAGCGACATTGAAATGGAACATGCGCCAGATCCTCTACCTTTGGAGTTTCTTGCCGCGGATCCAAACACGCGATGCGCCAATCCTCATTCCCCTGCTCTGTCCCGCGCAAGACGTAGATCAATTCATCGACGAACACATGGCCGCAGATTTCAGCGCCGACATCAATGACGCGCAAAATTTCTCCGCTGGCATCGAGTTTGAGGATGCGATGCTTGTACCATTGGCTCAGATAGAGATATTCGCCGTCGTAGCTGAGATATGAACCGGTAAACTCCGGGCAGGCGAATCGCTCCGTGCCCGAGAAGCCAATTTTGGGAATGAACCGGCGAATGTAGCGATCATCGTCCGCGCCTTCACCGATGGTAAAACGAAGCGTCTCGCCAGTCGCGACCGCCGCCCACGGAATGCCGGGCGCTTCTTTCTTTTCCAGCACGGTCCACTTGTTCGGATCGATCGCATAAATTCGCCGCAGATCGCGCGAGCCCATCCAAAGTGCGTCGCCGTCCCACGCCAGCGCCTGCGGTGTCCGCGCCGGCGAAGGCAATCGACGTTGCTCGGTGATTATTGGCAGCTTCAAGATTGCGCCAGAACGATACCATTGCCGCCGTTCCGGTAAACTCTGGCAGCTGTCGGTGTTTTCTCGCTCTCACTCCCGCAGACCCAATCTCGTTGTGATCTCTTGCACGAGTTCACGCGGAGTTCGCCCCAAGTCGACCGTCAAAATGCCCTCGGCGGCACGCGGTTCTTCCAAATCGGCAAACTGGCTTTTTAGCAATTCCGGATTCATGAAGTGCCCCTTGCGGTTCCGGAGTTGATTGGCAATGAGCGGGTGGTCGCCGCGCAAATAAACGAACTTCACCTGGTCATTCACTCGCAGAAATCGGCGATACGCATGCTTGAGCGCCGAACAAGCGAGCACCGAATCCTCTTTTGGGTCGAGACGTTTGATCAACTCACGTAAACTCTCCAGCCACGGCCATCTGTCCTCGTCTGCCAGCGGAATACCCGCACGCATTTTCCCGACGTTAACCGGTGAATGAAAATCATCCGCCTCATAGAACGCCCAGCCAAGCTTTCGCGCGAGCAGCTTGCCGAGTGTTGTCTTACCAGCGCCCGAGACGCCAAAGATGATCACGACCACATTAGATTATCGTGCCGGTATTTCGTTCCAGGGCGTGCTGTCCGGTCATAATTCCCGTTCCAAAATTAGCAGGATTCAAGGGCAAAATATTAGCAGCAGGAATACGGCGAAGAGCAGGAGGTGAATGCAGCCCTGCAACACGTTCGTTCTACCGCTGCCAAACGTGACCACGCTTGTCGACAGCGTGAGCAAAAGAAGCGGAAGATTGCCGCCTTCGATGCCGAGCGTCACCGGCCGCTTCGTCGTCATACCGATGACCAAAACGGCCGGAATGGTTAGCCCGATGGAGGCGAGCACCGAGCCGTGTAGTAGATTCACCGAACGTTGTAATTGATTTATCATCGCTGCTTTGATCGCGCTCAGCGCTTCCGGCGCCAGCACCAGACCGGCGATGATCGCGCCACCAAGAGCCTGCGGCATTCCGAAGCGCTCGATGCAGTTATCCAGCGGAATGGCGAATTTTTCCGCCAAAACTACCACCGCGATGAGGTAAAGGAACAACATCACCGCGTGAAAGCCGATCGATCGCGTTTGAAAGTCATGATGATGACCGCGATCAGCGCTCACTTCTGCGCCTTCCGGCTCCATGAAGTAATGACGATGCCGTCGAGTCTGAGTGATGAGAAAGATCCCGTAAAGGCTGAGCGAAGTGACTACGAGAAATAGTTCCTGCGCGAATGAAAACCGCGGCCCTGACAGCGAAGTCGTGAAGTTCGGTAGCACCAATCCGAGAACAACCAACGCCATAATCGTATTGAGATAGGAGCTGGTTCCCTGGATATTGTAATATTGCTCATGGTGGCGCAGTCCCCCGAGCAAGAGAGCCAATCCCACCAGACCGTTGAGCGCGATCACAACGACAGCGAACATCATATCGCGCGCGAGCGTCGGGTTATTCGCCCCATGTAGCATTGCAGCGGAGATCATCACCACTTCGATGGAGATGGCAGAAAGCGTCAGGATGAGAGTGCCGTAAGGCTCGCCACACTTCAGCGCGAGACCATCCGCGTGCCGCACCGCTGAAATCGCCGACCAAAGCACGCCGATCAACAGCCAAACAAAAACTCCCGCCACCGCGAGCGGATGATCAACCTCCTCCACGGCTCCACTTCCAATCGCGAGGAAGAACGCCGCGCTGGCCAGCCCGATGATCAGCGGAAATTCCGCGCGGAGGAATGAACTGAAACCTTTCGCGGATCTCGCGGCATTGGTTGAAGCATCCACTGCTGCCAGCTTATGCAAAGCGATCGGCGTCACGCAACCTCAACCGTGTTAAAGCCACACTCGTATCCGGCGAGGCAAACCCTTGCCAAAGGCGGTTGGACGCAACAATCTGCGACCATGCACGACACCGCGGATCGCAGCTTCATCGGTCATCCGCGCGGTCTCGGCTATCTCGCCTTCACCGAAGCTTGGGAACGCTTTTCCTATTATGGCATGCAATCGCCGCTCGTGCTCTACATGGTCAACCGGCTGCTGCACCCCGGACACATCGAGCGCGTCGCCGGGTTCGGTCCGTTTCGCCACCTGCTCGAGAGCGTTTATCGGCGATTTTCGGCCTCTACACTGGTCTCGTTTATCTCACACCGATCGGCGGCGGATTGATCGCCGACCGCGTGCTCGGACGCACGCGCACCGTCACGCTCGGCGCGCCGCTTATGGCCGCCGGACATTTTCTGATGGCATTCGACTTTACATTCCTTATCGCGCTGACGTGTCTGCTTACCGGCGTTGGTTGTTTCAAAGGAAATCTCGCGAGCCAGGTCGGCGCGCTGTACGCAACGGGCGACAACAGGCGCGCGGACGCTTTTCAGATTTACTATTGTTTATCAATGGCGGCGTAATCGCCTCGCCGTTAATCGCCGGTACGCTCGCCGGCGAACCTTTGACCTTGCTGCTGCGTTGGGCCTTTTGTCAGGATCGCAATATGAAGCAACTTTGTGTAAGCTGTCTCTTTCCAATGTTGTTAACAGCTCAGACCGCGCCGCTCACCGAACAGCTGGGCAAGACCGTGCTCTATGAGGACATTGCGCTTTCTCCCGATGGCGCACATGTCGCTTGGGTGCAGTCCACCGCCGCAACAACTTCAAAGCAGACCTTTGTTCGTGGAACAACCGGAAGTGAGCCGGCAACGATGGTTAACATTGCGAGCACTAGCGAAAGGACTGACTCAGGCCCCGCTTGGTCTCCCGATTCCAAAATGCTCGCGGTTTTTTCCACAGCCGGAGAGAACGACCAGGCGCAACTCTGGACAGTGAATGCTGATGGTTCTAATCCTCAAAAACATACGCATCTCAAGGGATACGCGGCACGTCCTCGTTGGTCGCGTGATGGTAAGCAGATTGCCTTCCTCTATATAGAAGGCGCGGGTGGAGGCGGTCCGTTGATGGCTGCGCCCGCTGCCACTGGCGTTATCGACACGGCGATCCATAACCAGCGGATCGCTGTTCTCGATCTTGCCACCGTCCAGCTGCGCCAAGTTTCACCGCCGAATCTCCACATCTACGATTACGATTGGTCTCCCGACGACAAGACGTTTATAACAACGGCGGCTCCAGGACCGGGTGACAATAACTGGTGGATCGCGCAGATCTACACGATCGACATCGCCAAGGACAATGCCACATCTATCTATAAGCCGTCGCTCCAAGTGGCAGTTCCACGCTGGTCGCCGGATGGCAAATCTGTCGCCTTTATTGAAGGCTTGATGAGCGACGAGGGATTTCATGGTGGCGACCTATTCACTATCTCAGCCAGTGGCCATGATGTGCTAAATCGCACACGAGGTCACAAAGGCTCGGTAAGTTCACTCTTCTGGCAGACGCCGGATCGCATCTTTCTGACGGAGACAGTCGGGGGCGGAAGCGCCATCTCCGAACTGACGCTCGCCAATAACTCCCTTCGGACAATCTGGAAAGGCGCGGAGGATCTTCACGCGTTCGGTAATTTCCCTAACTTTGCTGTTTCCTAGGATGGCAAATTCGCGGCCGCAGAACGCAGCAGCTTTGAAACGCCGCCCGAGATCTGGTCTCGACCCATCGGGGAATGGCACCAGCTGACCAGCAACAATTCCGCTCACATTTCCATGTGGGGCAAAGCCGAGAATCTTGAGTGGATGAACGACGGCTTCGACATTCAAGGATGGTTGCTTCCGCCCGCTCGACTGGAGTCCGGGAAGAAATATCCCATGGTCGTTCTGATCCACGGCGGACCTTCGGGCGTAGTAACGCCGGACTGGCCCGCTTCATTTGGAATGTCGAGGGCCATCATCGCGGCCCTCGCGGCACGAGGTTACTACGTCCTGATGCCTAATCCTCGTGGAAGCTACGGCCAGGGAGAAGATTTCACTCGCGCGAACGTGAAGGACTTTGGCGGGGGCGATCTGCGCGACATCCTTGCCGGGGTCGATGTCGCAATAGGAAAGTATCCAATCGATCCTGCGCGTCTCGGTGTGACTGGATGGAGTTACGGTGGCTATATGACCATGTGGACTGTCACGCAGACTGACCGTTTCCGTGGGGCCGTAACGGGTGCCGGAATTGCTAATTGGCAGAGTTACTATGGCCAGAACCTAATTGATCAGTGGATGATACCGTTCTTCGGTGCATCGGTTTACGACGATCCCGCCGTTTACGAGAAGAGCTCTCCTATTCACTGCATCAAAAACGTGAAGACCCCTACCCTGGTCATCGTTGGGGAACGCGATGCGGAGTGCCCGGCTCCCCAGTCCTACGAGTTCTGGCACGCTTTACGGACGCTCGGCGTACCGACACAGCTCATCGTGTATCCCGGCGAGGGACATCTCTTTATCAAGCCCGAGAACCAGGTCGATAGGCTGGATCGTACGGTTGCATGGTTCGACAAGTATTTGAAGTAACCACTGCTATTTCCTCGTTGCCGGCCGTCTCCTCGCACCGGGCGAAAACGAAAGAAGCATGTGATCACAGCGCTGGCGTCGCCAAGAATTAAACTGCAGGCGACGCTGCTACCGTCCCGCTGACGTCATCGGGAAGCAAACTGCTTCCCCTACAGAAATCTTCGTGACCTCCACGAGCAACTCAATTTTTGCTGGTCGGCGGCGGCGACAATCGTGCATGCTCGACGAGTGCCGCGTTGTCCTTGGGCTACTATTGAACCGGCCATCGCTTATCACGATGAAGAATGGGGCGCCCCTGTGCACGATGATCGGGTGCTCTTCGAGTTTCTCATCCTTGAAGGTGCGCAGGCGGGACTCAGTTGGATTACCATTTTAAAGAAACGAAAGAACTATCGGAAGGCATTCGATGGATTCCGCGTGGAGAAGATCGCCCACTACGGCGCCCGCGACGTGCAGCGGCTGCTCGGCGACGCCGGGATTGTGCGCAATCGGTTGAAGATCGCGGCTACAATCGCGAACGCGAAGGTGTTTCTAGCGTTGCGGGAGGAGATGGAAAGCTTCGACACGTACCTGTGGAGTTTCATCGGCGGCAAACCAATCCAAAATCGCTGGCGAACGATGGCGGAGGTTCCGGCGCGCACGCCCGAATCCGATGCCATGAGCCGCGATCTGCTTCGGCGAGGATTCAAATTCGTCGGCTCGACGATCTGCTACGCGTTGATGCAAGCGACCGGCATGGTCAACGATCACCTGGTGACGTGTCCGCGACATGCGGAACTGGGCGGCGCGCCGCGGCGCAAGTGACGAAACGCGTAGCGCTGATAAGCTCCGACATGAGTACAATCTTGAATCACGCCCCGAACCTCACCCAACGTCCGCCGCGTAGTCCACGCGTGCGCCTCGGGGGCTATGTCGTGCTTGCGCGCATCCTCGACAAAGGCCGCGCCGAAATCGCTGGCATGGCAGGCGAATACAAATACAACAATCCAATAGACCATCATTGGTTCCGGTTTACCGGCTTAACCGCCCAAGCGTTGAAGGCCGAACTCGCCACGGGAAAAGGTGACGGCGAAATACTCGCGTGGATTGAGCAGAACGCTCCCTGCAAACGCACACTGTGGGAGATCCAACAGTGGAGCGCCTACCATAACGAGCGCGGACCAGATGGCGATGTCGAAACGCTGGAGTTTTTCACCAAGCAAGTAGGCGGCATCAGCAAGACTCGCGAAGATGTGAAAACGTGGTTTGATTACCTCGACCTCGACGATCACGTTACTTTCGGCGGTCCGGCGTAACCGGTTGTCGATCGAAGTGTCTCGAGATTCTCCTGCCGGACATCCCACACGATCCGCGTGAACGGCCCGACAATGGGCACGACCATGGTAAATCCGTGCGGCTTCGCCGCCTCGTTGGCATCGAGCTCGCCACGGGACGAGTCCGTCCGAAGGCGGACAAGGGACTGCTCGATCCACCTGTAACCGCCGGACGAAGTCGCGATAATAAACACTCTTGACGTTGGCGCTGGCGCGCGCAGTTCGTAATGGTGCCAAACAGCAGTGCAGGGTCCGAATCACGGAACTCAAAGCTCCCATCGCTCCGGCGATTGAAGTTTTGGGTGTGGTTCAAGGAACGAGCTCACCCGAGCGATCTCCAGGTTACCCTTGTTTGGGCGGGCATCGTTGGTTTTTGCGGTGCGCTTTCCTCGATTGCGTTCCGCTTCGCAACGAGCGTTGTCCACAAGTTGCTTACTGGAAGTTCGGCGCCGGGTTTGGTCGAAAGTTTTACACACCTTCCTCCGTTACTCCGGTTCGTCATTCCAGGGGTCGGCGGACTGATCGCGGGCGCGATCCTTTACTTCGGCATGCGCTGGCACGGCGAGGTCGCAACAACCGATTACATGGAAGCCGTCGTTCTCGGCGACGGAAAGATTTCTGCGCGACGCAGCCTGGTGAAATGCCTTTCCGCCTTGTTCACCATTGCCTCCGGTGGATCAATCGGGCGCGAGGGCCCACTCGTTCAACTCTCTGCCTTAATCGCTTCGCTCGCCGGGCGTGTGCAAAAATGGTCCACTCCGCGTCTGCGATTGCTTGTCGGTTGCGGTGCCGCCGCTGGCATCGCCTCTGCCTACAATGCGCCAATCGCCGGCGCCCTCTTTGTCGCCGAAATCGTACTCGGCTCCGTTGCCATGGAAATTTTTGGGCCGCTCGTGTTCTCGTCCGTCATCGCCACGCTGACGGTGCGCGCTTTCCTCGGAGGCAGCCCGCTTTACGACATACCGCCATTCCAGTTAAATGGAACTTGGGAGATCGCTCCTTATCTGTTGCTTGGTCTTTGCGTGGGCGTGATCGCGCCCTGGTTCATTCGTCTTTTGCGCGCGAGCGAAAACCTGGCCGCACGAATCGCCGCGCCGGTTTACATAAAGATGTGCATCGGCGGTTTTATCGTGGGTGCGCTCGCGGTCTGGCATCCGGAAGTTTGCGGCAACGGCTACAGCGCAGTGAACGAAATCCTGCGTGGACAATGGTTTTGGCAGACACTCGCCGTCATTCTCGTTTTCAAAGTTCTTGCGACAGGGGCCACCTTTGGCTCGGGCGCGGTCGGCGGCGTTTTCACCCCCACCCTTTTCGTCGGCGCGAGTCTCGGCTTTCTCTTCGGTGACGCCGCGCAATACTTTCCTGGTCATCTGCCGATCAACCCGAGCGCATTCGCGCTCGTCGGCATGGGCGCGTTCCTGGCGGCTACAACTCACGCACCGATCATGGCAATCATCATGATCTTTGAGTTGACGCTCGATTACCAAATCATCCTGCCCTTGATGCTCGCCTGCGTTGTTGCCTATTACACCTCCGCTAGGATCGAGAAACGTTCCATCTACGCCGAGCCGCTCAAACGTAAAGGCGCCGGCGATTATCGCCAGCAGCTGGCCGAGCTTCATGTCCGAGATCTCGTGAAAAGGGATCCGTTGACCGTTTCGCCCACAGCGCGCTTCGCCGAGATCGGCGAAAAATTTATCGCCACGCGCGTTAACTACCTCTACGTCACCGAGGGCGAACGCTTCATTGGCGCGATTTCTTTACACGACATCAAAAGTTATCTCAACAGCCCGGAACTGGCCGGGCTGGTAATCGCCGGCGACATCGTGCGCGATCCGTTCCCGGTCGTGCGGCCCGAGGCGTCGCTGACTGAAGCAATGGAACGTTTCATCCACCACGATGGGGAACGTCTTCCGGTCGTGAGCAACTCTGGAGATCGCCGGCTCCTCGGGAGCATCTCCAAGACTGATGTGATCCTCGCGCTCGCCGGCAGCAGCAGATCGCCCGCGACAGTTCAAACCACCGATGCTCGGTAACGTCCGCCTGCTGAAGACGATCTCGAGTAAGTGCCCGCTATAGGAAGTCTTCAGTTATCAGAAACTCCGGCTATCACTTCCCCTCGCGGCGTGGAGCGCGCGCGCGAAAGCGATGAAACCTGCACAAATTTTCATCCTGACGCTGGTGGCGATGATCGCGTTCGCTGGAAATTCCCTGCTCTGCCGATTGGCGCTAAAGCAAACGAGCATCGACGCAGCTAGCTTTACCTTCATCCGCATCTTCTCTGGCGCCACCGCGCTTTGGCTTATTATGAAGATGCGCAACGCGCCATGGAAGGAAGCGGGCAACTGGCCGTCCGCCCTGGCGCTCTTCGCTTATGCCGCGGCATTTTCGTTTGCCTACAACAGTCTCTCCGCCGGAACGGGCGCATTGCTTCTCTTTGGCGCGGTTCAGGCCACGATGATTGTGTGGGGCTTGCGCAAAGGCGAACGGTTGCATGCAATCCAAATCGTCGGTCTGGTCGTGGCGTTGAGCGGACTCGTCGTGCTTTTGTTCCCAGGTCTTTCGGCGCCGCCGTTGAGTCAGTCGATCCTGATGCTTGGAGCCGGGGTGGCTTGGGGCGTTTATTCGCTCCGCGGGAAAGGAGAAAGAAATCCGGCTAGCGCCACTGCTGGCAACTTTCTGCGCGCCGTCCCATTGGCTGCCATTGTCAGCCTCATCTCGCTCCCGTCGGTGCGCCTCGATCGCGCAGGGATCGGCTATGCCGTGCTCTCCGGAGCGATCGCTTCCGGCCTCGGTTACGTCATCTGGTCTACCGCACTCTCCGGTTTAAAAGCGACTACTGCCGCAACAGTCCAACTCAGTGTGCCAGTCCTCGCGGCCACTGGCGGAATCCTCCTGCTCGGCGAACCGATTACTTTCTGTTACTTCGTCGCCTCAATCGCCGTGTTAGGTGGCATCGCGCTCGTCGCGCTGGAAAAAAATCGCGCGCTCTAGGTTTCTCGCCCGCGACGAAGCCGGTGTGCGGCAGTGCCGAGCCTGCGACGTGAAATGAGCCGGATTTTTCTGATCATTCAGTAATTGTAACCTTTCGCTGCGCAGGGCGGTCATGATTATGCACTCCGCAAAATGGCGAGAGCATTAATTCCCGGACCTTTCTCTCTGTAATTTTGGCTATGGGCGACATGCAGGTGACTACCGCTGGTTCCTTTTTTCCAATCGCCCCCACTTTCTCTTCGCCGCTTGTCGCACTCAGATATGACTCTGCGACTGGGTGATGAAAGTTTCGATCGTCATCGCCTGCTTTAACGAGGGCCAGACTATTGAGCAAGTCGTCCAAGCGGTTCGGCGATCTCCGATTGAGCAAATTGAAATTATAATCGTGGATGACTGTTCAGATGACGGGACGAGCACGATTCTGGAAAGGGTTTCTTCGTCGGTCGATCGAGTTATTTACCAGCCGCGAAATCGTGGAAAAGGCGCAGCCCTCCGCGCAGGTTTTGCTGCGGCGACCGGTAGCATCGTTGTCATTCAAGATGCAGACCTCGAATATGCTCCAAGCGACTATCCGCGCTTGCTCGCGCCAATTTTTTCGGAGAAGGCGGACGTGGTTCTAGGGACGCGTCTGGCAGGAGAAGGAGGGCGGAAATTCACTTATTTTTGGCAACGAGGAGGCAACAGGTTTGCGACGTTGCTCTCCAATGCGTTTACTGGTCTGAATCTAACGGATATACAGACTGGCTATAAAGCATTTCGGACACCGCTATTGCGGGGTCTGACGATACGCGAGAATCGCTTTGGCGTAGATGCAGAACTTATCGCAAAGTTCGCCAGGCTTGGCTGCCGGATTAAGGAGGTCGGAATCACATACAACGCCAGGACCTACGCGCAGGGAAAAAAGGTGCGATGGAAAGATGGCCTGCGCGCGATTTACGTGATTTTGAAATACGGTCTGTTCGACCGTACCCTGTAGGTTCAACCGTTTTGCTCTGGTGATTTTTTCGAACAGTCCACTTCTGTCCGGGAAAACCGGGCCGAACACAACATTACTAAACGTTCATGATCAGTCCTGCTACTGGGCGCCGATGTCCACCGCACCTATTTAGCGCTCTGATCGCCTGCGCGCTTCCGATTGCGATCCTGGGCGGGGGCAGACTGGTGGCAGTTTATCTCGAGGAAAAAACAATTCATGCAACCGCTCCCAAAGATTTCTTTCTCAAAAATCAGGGGCTTGCGTTCCAGCGCGCCGCGGCGCGCGCGCCGGACATCTTGCTTCTTTATGGTAGCTCGGAATTGATCGACCCGGTTCCCAACCGGGCATCTGATTTCTTTTCCAGTGCGCCTAGCGGATTTCAGGTCTGTCCCGTGGGCAAGGCCGGCACCAACTCGCTGATCATTTTACAAAAGCTGGGCGCACTGGGCTCCAAGTTGCGCCACCGGAAGGTGGTGATCTCGTTATCACCGAGCTCGTTTTTGACGCCGGCCGTCAGCCCATATTCTTATGCCGGAAACTTCTCGTTACCGGCGGCAAGTGGCGTCCTTTTTAGCGGTGCCCTTGATTTGGAGCTGAAGGCTAAGATCGTAAAGCGAATGTCACAGTTCCCCGACACGTTGGCAAAAAGTGCGCTTCTCCAGCTCGCAGCGACTTGTCTCGCTTCCGGACGTCCACTGGACCGTGTCGTTCTGATGGCTATCTGGCCATTGGGAAAGCTGCAAAATACAGTACTCGATTTGCAAGACCACTTCGAAACGCTCGTTTACATTTTAGGCGAGGGCAAAACGATCCCAGGGCATCGGTCGCGACCGTCCAATTCGCGGAAGGCGCCGGCTTACGACGGCCAAGAGGCCGTGGTGCCCGAGTCGTTCGGAGCAATTCGCTCGGCCAGGGACGCGGCATTTCGCGCACGGATCGCGGCGGCAAGCGAATGGATCGACTTGGACCTATTGTTTCGCACACTTACGGAGCTCGGAGCCCGACCGCTCATTCTAAGCATGCCAGTCGATGGCGCACTCTACGACACGACGGGCGTTTCACGATCAGCACGCCAAGTCTATTATGACAGGATGAGCAAGCTCACCCAGCAATATCACTTCCCGCTAATTCAGTTTGAAGACCACGATGCCGACCCAACGTTCCTAAGTGCTCATCGTGAGCACCCCTCGCCAAAAGGTTGGACGTATTACGACCGAGCACTCGAGGATTTCTTCCACAAAACTAACTGATACTAATAGTGAGGACTCTTCGCTCAGGCAATGACGGCGCTGCCCTATCGGATAAAATCTTGCGCCACCTGGTTTTCATCTGCGGAACGGACGAGGTCCGCACCAATCCCGATCTCGCGCTCTATGAGCGTGAGGTCCTGGACTCTATCAAGACAGTTGAGCTCATCGTCGCGATCGAAGAGGAGTTCGGGCTCTACGTCTCGCCGGCAGAACTTGACCGCCAAACATGGGCGACCCCGCGGAAAATTATCGCGGACATTGAACACCGGCTAAACTGATGAACTGGTCGAAGGGGAACTCACCGCTGCATCGCGTGTTACTCGTTCTATATTACTTCGCCATTATCGCGATGCTCATCGTTATGTATGGGCGCGGCGATTTTTCCACGCCTCCTTTCGTTTATCAGGGCTTCTGAGTGAATCCACTCGAACGGATCGACCACTGGGCCGCGGTGGCGCCAACCGCAACCGCTCATATAAGTGGTTACAGAAAGCTCACGTTTGGAGAGTTAGGCGCTCACGCGAATGCCCTGGCTGCCTACCTGGTGGAACGGTTCGGCGAAGACCGCGCTCCAATCGCAGTCCTTGGGCATCGCGAACCCGAAATGCTTATCGCCTTTATCGGCGTGGCAAAGTCCGGCCGGCCTTATATCCCGATTGACACAGCCCTTCCACAGGAACGCATTAACCACATCTTGGCGATCGCCAAGCCGACGCTCGTGCTTACGCCGCACGAGATAGCAAAGCTTTCTGACCTCGGTAAATCCGCGCCGCCACCCCGGCTCCAGCCCGACGACCCATTCTACATCATTTTCACCAGCGGCAGCAGCGGCACACCAAAGGGAATTATTATCACACTCAGCTGCCTGGAACATTTCATCGGATGGATGCTCCGGGAACAGGAATTCATTGAGGGCGGCGAGATATTTCTAAACCAAGCGCCATTCTCCTTCGACCTGTCCGTGCTGGACCTGTACTGCAGCTTGGTCACCGGCGGCACCCTTCTTAGCATCAGCCGAGATCTGGTCGCCAACCCGAAATTGCTCTACCGCGCGCTAGCTAACTCCAACATTACGACGTGGGTCTCCACGCCTTCATTTGTCGAGATGTGTCTCGTCGAGCGGAAATTCAATCGGACGCTCCTGCAACGCGTCCGCCGCTTTCTTTTTTGCGGCGAAATCCTCTTGCCGGACACAGCTCGTCTCTTGCTCGATCGGTTTCCAGACGCAGAGGTTTGGAATATGTACGGACCGACCGAGGCAACGGTTGCGACAACCTCCGTTCGAATCGATCGCGACATCTTGGAGAAATATCCCGCCCTGCCAGTAGGTCGCCCAATGGCCGGAACCGAAGTATTCGTAACAGACGAAAACCGCAAAATCTTACCGCCAGGTTCCCGGGGAGAGATCGTGATTAAAGGCCCAAACGTCAGCCCCGCCTATCT
>JBAQJG010000790.1:0-2205 GCA_049300145.1 Chthoniobacterales bacterium
TGTTCCAGCTTGCGCGCGAGTTGCGATTGCCGCTGGTGTTATTTGCCGAGGGCGGCGGCGGGCGGCCGGGCGATACCGATGGCGGCTTTCACAATTCGCGATCGTTCCATGATTTTCCGAAGCTGAGCGGGCTGGTGCCGTTGGTCGGAATCACGTCGGGTCGATGTTTCGCGGGCAACGCGTCATTGCTCGGATGTTGCGACGTGGTGATTGCGGCGAAGCGATCGAATATCGGGATGGGCGGTCCGGCGATGATTGAAGGCGGCGGGCTCGGTATCTTTCGTCCTGAAGAAATCGGGCCGATGGAAGTGCAGGTGCCGAACGGCGTGGTCGATATCGCGGTTGAAGACGAGTCCGAGGCGGTGCAGGTTGCGCGCAAATATCTTTCGTACTTCCAGGGCGCGATGAGTGATTGGACCTGCGCGGATCAGCGGCTGCTGCGCAATATCATTCCGGAGAATCGGCTTCGAGTTTACGATGTGCGCGACGTGATCGAGACGATGGCGGATACGGGGTCGGTGCTCGAAATTCGGCGCGACTTCGGTCTGACGATGATCGCGGCGTTTATCAGGATCGAGGGGCATCCGTTCGGCGTGGTCGCAAATAATCCGAAACACCTGGCTGGCGCGATTGACAGCGATGGCGCGGACAAGGGCGCGCGCTTTATCCAGTTGTGCGACGCGTTCGACATTCCGATTTTGTTTTTGTGCGACACTCCCGGAATTATGGTCGGGCCGGAAATCGAGAAGACCGCGCTGGTGAGGCATTCGTCGCGGATGTTTTTGACGGCGGCGAATGCGACGGTTCCTTTTTTCACAATCGTGCTGCGCAAGGCTTACGGATTGGGCGGGATCGCGATGGCCGGCGGGAGTTACGATGCGCCGCTGTTCACGGTGGCGTGGCCGACGGGCGAGTTCGGGCCGATGGGACTCGAGGGCGCGGTGAAGCTCGGGTATCGCAACGAGCTGGCGGCGATCACGGAGCCGGTGGAACGGAAGAAGCGTTTCGACGAGATGGTCGCGACGATGTATCAGCGCGGGAAGGCGATTAACAACGCGTCGCATTTCGGGGTTGACGATGTGATTGATCCGGCGGATTCAAGGAGATGGATTGCGGCGGGATTGAGGGCGAGTGGAGTGCCGGAGGCGCGGAGCGGGAAGAAGTACCCGTACATTGATAGTTGGTGAATCTTAAGTGCGGGGCTGTGAGGCCAGCACCGTTGTCATCCTGAGTGGAGGAGCAACGCGAGCGCAGCGAAGGATCTCGGACAGCTTCGCGTCAGCGAAGCCGGTAGCGGTTTTGTAATCAAGAAGCGGTTCTTTGTGTGATGCGGCAACGCAGAACCGGTGCCGGCGACGCTTGTACGCCGCTGCCCGGAGGCCCGTTCCATCCGCTCGCGTTGCTCGCTTCGTCAGGATGACATCAGACGATGAATGGTTCAGGCGTCGCGGGCGATGCCAGGAACCTAACCCCTGACCCCTTCCCGAGCGGGAAGGGGGACCGGATTGGGGAGTAACCTCTTTCCCGCGCGGGAAGGGGGACCGGTGACGGATTGGAAGGAGGAGACCTTCCTGCGCTATTGGCAAACTTCTACATTCGAGCAACGATGCGGCTGCGTAGCGGCTCTTCGAGCAGCGTGGAAAGCGGCCTGACCAGTTGAAGCACTTCCGTCATGAGCCGGCGAATCTCCGGATCCTCGGTCTGCAACCGATCGAGGGCCGCAAAGTAGCGCGCCCGCTCTCCGCTGCCTGGTGGCCTTTCCCCGCGCGTCTGAGGAAATGCGAAATCGAATGCGGCCGCGAGATTCCAGGGAGTACTGTTCAGATCTGCCGCCCTGGAGAAAAACGCGCCCTCGATTCCATCCAATCCGCGCGCTTGGGCTAGATGTTCGGAGAGAACCTCCCGCAGCAAATTCGCCTGGCGCGCTGCCGCACTCATCCCCTGAGCGTGAATCGGATTGAAGGTGCATAGCGCATCGCCGATTGCGAGAAATCGCTCGGCTAGAGAACTCGCCTGTTCGTAATGACGCTGCACACTGGTCGGAAATCGATGATGGGCAATAGGCGTGAGCTGCTCCGCATCTCTTACGATTCTCCATGCCAGGTCGGAGTGCAGGTCTTTGGCAAAAGCGAGGAATCCTTCCCGGTCAGTAGGTGGATAGTCGGCGAACCGCCCGATCAGGCTGACCAGCAGCGATCCGCTTTC
>JBAQJG010000791.1:0-2370 GCA_049300145.1 Chthoniobacterales bacterium
CGTCGCTACGCTACGATCGGCTTAGCGGCAAGCGGCAAAGCAGCGGAGGCTTTGTTCGGCCGGGAGTGGCAGCGTAGCTCGTTTTGCCGACTGTTGTATTACGGCATCGATCTAGCGCCCTTCCGCGTTCAGGCAGACCCATCGATCAGAGCGGCTCTGCAGCTTCCCCCGGATGCTTTCGTTATCGGGCATGTGGGTCGATTTGACGAGCAGAAGAATCACCGCTTTTTGCTTGAGATTTTTCGCCATGTGGCAGATGCCGATCGCCGAGTTCGTCTCATGCTGATCGGAGATGGCGCTCTGCGGCCAGCAATCGAGCAGCGGGTGGCCGAATTGGGACTCACGGGGCGCGTCGTCTTCACCGGCATTCGAGCCGATGTGCCAAGGCTTCTGCTCAACGCACTCGACCTGTTCGTAATGCCCTCTTTGTACGAAGGATTGGGTCTGGTTTGCCTCGAAGCCCAAGCCGCCGGATTACAATGCTTATTTGCCAATACTATTCCGGACGAAGCCGATGTTATTCCGCAATTAGTGACACGCTTACAATTGTCGCAATCTGCTAGTGCTTGGGCAAGAGTTGTACTCGATACCCGTGACCAAGCGCGACGGATTAGCCAGCCAGAAGCGCTCGTGCTGATGGAGAAGAGTCCCTTCGATATCCGTCGATCAGCCGCGGAGTTAGCACGACTTTACCGGACCGCAACGGCCCCATCGCCGACGCGTTCCGGGGATTTCCATCGCAATACTGGTGACACAAGCACTCAACATGCAGTTGATAAGCCGCTGCATTCTGGAGTTCCGAAGACGTTGTGATCGAATGGTCTAACAGGAGCGGGCACTCGCTCTCTGACAGCAGAAGCATGACGAGTCTGGCTATCTCGTTCTTGTTTTGCGCTCTCACGGGTTGTTGTTTTCTGCTTGCTTCTGAGCAGACTGCACACTGGTTTTTTATCCCGGTATTGTGTTGTGGAATTGTGATTGGGTGCGATGCCGTCGACTGGTTTCGTGGCCGGCTGAGTCTCTTTGACCCCGCTGGCATCATCGGCCTTCTGGGAGTCCACTTCTTTTTTCTCGCACCGCTGCTCCACGTCAGCTGGGACTCGTGGATGCGATATATCGATCCACCACTGGACTGGCGAGACTGGCTCGGTGGCATGGCGAGCTTGAACGCAGCCGGACTAGTGTTGTATCGCTGCACAAGAAGGAGAGCTGCGGTGTGGGGACGGCACACCACGAAAGAAACTTTCTGGCAGTCGAACCGAAAGCTACTTTTGTGGGGTGCTGGATGCGGATTGATCCTCAGCGGCGCACTTCAAATTTGGGTCTACGCCCAACAGGGAGGAATCATTGGTTATATTGACACGTTCACTCAGGCAGTCCATGACCCCGAGTTGTCCTCCGGTTTCAAAGGAATGGGCTGGATCTTCATGTTGTCGGAAAGCTTTCCCATCCTGGGGATGGTCTATTTTGCCGTCTACTCCGGCGGCTCAAGGACCGCAACGACCTGGCTCGTTATCAGCCTCGTCCTGTTAGGATTCTTTGTGCTCCAAATGTTGTTTGGAGGCCTGCGCGGCAGTCGTAGCAATACTATCTGGGCTTTGTTTTGGGCGGCCGGGATCGTTCATTTTTGGGTTCGCCCTTTGAATAGGACGTTTGTCTTTGTAGGCATCTGCTTTCTGGTTGTTTTTATGTACGTTTATGGTTTTTACAAGGACCTGGGAAAGGATACCTGGACCGCCTTTGAAGCTGGCGCGATTCCTGCCGAGGCAAGCATAAAGACGCGGCGCACACTCGATGTGCTCATCCTCGGGGATCTGGGGCGAGCCGACGTTCAGGCATTCCTGCTTTATCGGCTCTTACGGCCGGATCGGGACTATCAATACGCTTGGGGCGGAACCTATCTTGCGAGCGCCACGCTTCTCATCCCGAGGGCGTTCTGGCCTGATCGGCCGCCTGGAAAGGTTAAGGCAGGCACTGAGGCCCAGTACGGTGTTGGGTCATGGGACGAGAACACATGGAGATCATCGCTTGTTTACGGGCTTGCGGGCGAAACGATGCTCAACTTTGGTCCAATAGCGGTTCCGTTCGCTTACTTAATTTTCGGTGTCATCGTCGGACGCTTACAGCATTTTTTTTCAAAGCTGCGTCGCTGGGACACACGGCTGTTGCTATATCCTTTTCTTGTCAGTCTTTGCTTTTCGTTCCTGCAATCCGACTCCGACAATTTGTTGTTTATCTTTATTAAGAATGGATTAGTACCGACCTTCGTCATTTGGTTTGGCTCGTGCGTGTTGGTTGACTCGCCAGTCGCCGGTTCCAGCTTTCACCCAAGCATGATTCTGCCCAAGGCGCGCCCACAAGAACCCAGAT
>JBAQJG010000792.1:0-16209 GCA_049300145.1 Chthoniobacterales bacterium
GTGCAACGTTAGTGGCCGCGAGGGAACTGAACACCAAAACTGTAATGGCTGCGATTTTCCGAATGTTCATGCCGTTCGCATTACAACCTTTGCCCAACCGATGACAAGCATAAAATTTACAAGCCGACCCGAGCCCTTTTGTGGCGTTATAATTAGCAGAATTGCGGCGGGAAGCCACCAGCCTTTTGGCGGGCGCGATTTACGAGTTGAGATTCGCGACAATGCGCAACCCTTCCAGGGTCAGATGAGGATGGATCGCATCGATTTCGCGCAACTTTGCCGCGATTAACTGCGCGTAGCCTCCCGTGGCTACAATGTGAACTTTCTCGCGCGGAAACCGCTCCGCTTTGATCCGGGTGATAATCTCGCGCACCAACCCGCGATAACCAAAGACGGCGCCGGACCTCATCGCGGCAATTGTCGATTTCCCAATGGCGCGGCGCGGTTCCGTCAAAGAGAGTTTGGGCAACAATGCCGTGCGCTGATAAAGAAAATTTGTCATCGCCTCCAGACCCGGCGCAATAACTCCACCAATATAATTTCGGCGTTTTGAAATAATGTCGAAAGTCACGGCCGTGCCGAAATCCACCACGATCGAAGGACAGCCGTAAAGATTTGCCACCGCGGCGGCATTGGCCAATCGGTCTGCTCCGATCGAACGCGGGTGTGGATAATCGATTCCAACCCCAAGATTTAATCGCGAATTTAACCAAAGCACTTTTGTTTTTCCCGCAGCCGTGCGGACGACGCGATTTTTTTTTGGCACGACCGAACAAACAACCACTCTCTCGATCTTCCGGGGCTTTACGAATTGACGAAGATAAGCGCTGATAAATTTGTTCGTCGCTATTCGTCTGGGCCGAACAATTCGCGTTTTCGAAGCGAACGCCAGTTTCGTGAACGAATTGCTGATATCGATCAACAAGTAATTGGCCGCTTGAGACATGGAATGAAGGCGGGCGTGCCAAGCACGCGCTACATGGAACGCTTCCTCCCGTCAAGTCCGGTCGCTGCAGCAACACGGACTCGTCCCATGGCGAGTCCGCCAGTCGGACGGATTCGTCCCGTGGCGAACTTGCGACGCCTACGCCGAGCACGTAGCCTCGGTCTGTGAGAAAATTGGTGCATCGGCCGCGCCGCTTGCGGCGTTCGCCGACTTTACGCAATCTCGTGCGCGAAACAAAACTAAGCCCGTACGATTTCGTTTTGCCACTTTTCGTGAGCGAAAAAATCGACAAGCGTCGGCCAATCGCGAGCATGCCGGGCGTTTTTCAATTGTCGATAGAAGAGATCGTCGATGAAGCGCAACGCGCCCGTGACGTGGGGCTGCAAGCCATCCTACTTTTCGGAATCCCCGAAAAAAAAGATGAACAGGCCAGTGGAGCTTACGCGGAGAACGGCGTCGTGCAAAAAGCATTGCGCACAATCAAAAGAAAATGTCCGGAAATCGTCGCGATCACCGACGTTTGTTTGTGCGAATACATGAGTCACGGTCATTGCGGCGTCACGCGCATCGATGGTGACCACTTCCATGTTCTGAACGACGAGACTGTCGATCTTCTGGTCAAAACCGCGCTCTCACATGCTCATGCCGGCGCCGACATGGTGGCACCAAGCGACATGATGGACGGTCGCGTCGGAGCGATCCGTGAGGCGCTCGACGCCTACGGTTTTGATCAAACTGGAATTCTGAGTTACGCAGCGAAGTTTGCTTCCGTTTTTTACGGACCGTTTCGCGACGCCGCGGAAAGCCCGCCGCAATTTGGCGATCGCCGATCGTACCAGATGGATTGCGCAAATGGGGACGAAGCGCTGCGTGAAGTCGCGCTCGATATCGAGGAAGGCGCCGACATCGTGATGGTGAAACCGGCGCTGCCCTACATCGATATCCTATGGCGGGTGCGCGAACGTTTTGGCAAGCCGACAGCGGCTTATCATGTCAGCGGCGAATACGCGATGATCAAAGCCGCGGCCGAAAAAGGCATCGTGGACGAGCGTGCGGCTGTTCTCGAGATTATGACCTCGCTCAAGCGCGCCGGCGCCGACATCATCATCACTTACTGGGCGCGAGAATTGGCGGAATGGACGCGCAATTGAATAAGGGTCGCACGGAAACCTTGGTCCATGCGCGTTTGAAGCGTCTCACGTTGCTTTGGGCGCAGGCTCAAGGCTACTCCGCTTGCGCGCTCGAAGTAAGTTTGCCTCATTGCCGATATCGCGCCGATGTCGCCGTATATCGACCAAAGCCGAGCGGAGTCGGGTTGACCGCGATCTTCGAATGCAAACAGGCGCTGCCTGATTTGCGAAGAGACAATTGTTGCAGCGTTGCCGTCCGCGCACGGCTGGAAGCTGCTTATCACCGCCATCAAATTCTTGAGAAGAATTTGCGCGTGCATTATCCGAATCTCCGAATCGCGGACTCACTTTTTCCCGAATTTGATTCGCACGATTTCGCAGCGATCGAACATCGCGGTTATGCGCGCGTTTCGCGCGAGTTGACTGTCCTGCAAAATCGCCTCTTCGATTGCACCAAGTTCGAGAAACTACTTCGTTATCGCTGCGCGAATTTGTTCTTTCTCGTTTTGCCTAACGAATTGTTTGAGGAGACAGAAATTCCTGTTGGATGGGGCGCGCTGGTGGAATCCGATGGCGCTATTTCGTTAGCGCGCAAACCGGTCCGGTACGAAAATGCTCCCGAAAATCGATTGCGCTTTCTCCAGCGAATCGCTGCGGCCGGAACGCGCGTGTTGAATCGACAACTTGAAATCACGTTCGACGACGTCGTGACGGTACGATGTCGATCTTGCTAACTGTTCGCGTTTTTCTCGGATGCCGGAACAAGCAAGTTACGCCCGGTCATTTCCACCGGCTGCTTCATTCCAAGCAAGAAAAGAATCGTTGGAGCGACATCGGCGAGAATCCCATCTTCGCAGCGAAACTTAGCCGCATCGCGCGCGACGTAAATGCAATGCACGAGATTTGTCGTGTGCGCCGTATTCGGCGAACCGTCGGCGTTGCGCATTTGTTCGCAGTTCCCGTGATCGGCCGTCACGATGCACTTGCCGCCAAGATCGAGAAGCTTTGGGATGATTTTCCCAACGCATTCATCCACCGTTTCCACCGCTTTTATCCCCGCCTTCAGAACGCCGGTGTGGCCAACCATGTCCGGATTCGCAAAATTCAGCAGGATGAAATCGTAATTCGCCATCCGCGCCAACACCTCGTCCGTGACTGGCCGCGCGCTCATTTCCGGCTGTAAATCGTAGGTCGCAACTTTGGGCGAAGGCACGATCTTTCGATCCTCTTTAGGGAATGCGCGCTCGATTCCGCCATTAAAAAAATAGGTCACGTGCGGATACTTTTCTGTCTCGGCGATGCGTAGTTGCGACTTACCGGCCGCGCTCAGGACTTCGCCTAGAATGTGCACGAGCTTTTCCGGAGCAAAAATGAACGGCGACCGATACGTGGCATCGTATTGCGTGAGCGTGACGAAGTGGACTCGCGGCCACGATTCCCGATCGAAGCCATCAAAGTCTTTCAAAAGAAATGCTTGTGATAATTGCCGCGCGCGATCGGCACGGAAATTGAAAAACAGAACCGTATCGTCATCGCGAATGCGTTGCTCATTCGCGTCTGCAAAAATGAGCGGTGGCATGAATTCGTCAGTCTTGCCAAGTTCATATTGCCGATCCAAGGCATCGGCTGACGACGATTCGCAGACTTCGCCACGGCCGAAAACAATCGCGTCCCAGGCTTTTTTCGTTCGGTCCCAGCGACGGTCGCGATCCATCGCGAAGTAACGACCGACAATCGTTATGATCTTCGCGCCGCTCTGCTTCAACTCATCTTCGCAAACTTGCAAATCATGCGCACCACCGGTCGGAGAAGCGTCGCGGCCGTCGGTGAAAGCGTGAACGAAGATTTTAGTAACGCCCGCTTCCTTGGCTGCGTTTGCCAGCGCAATCAGATGCGAGTAATGGCTGTGCACACCACCGTCGGATACGAGGCCGAGCAGATGCAGGCGGTGACCACGCGCGCGGGCAAACGTCTCTTGCGCGACTCGGTTACGCTCGAGTTCGCCGGCCGCGATAGCTTTGTTAATTTGGGTTAGATCCTGATCGACAATCCTGCCCGCCCCCAAGTTAAGATGGCCAACTTCTGAGTTGCCCATTTGGCTGGCGGGCAAACCGACGTCGCGTCCACTTGCGCTCAACTTCGAGCCGGGATAATCGCAATAGAGCTTGTCGTGAAATGGCGTGCTCGCGAGAAGTGTGGCGTCTCCATTTTCTTCGCTTTTGTCCCGACCACCGGGATTGATGCCCCAGCCGTCGCGAATGATAAGCATGACCGGACTCGCCATACGGAGCGCACTTTGCCGACGATTGGGAGGATCGACAAGCGGTTCTTTCGTTGACAAGCCGGAGTACGCGCATCTACATCGCCCTCGTGAAGTGGCGCAACCAATTGCTGGCACTTTTCTGCCTCCTCGCCTTCGCCGGCCTTGGCGTTCTTTATTTTCAACATTGGGTCGTGCAGAAGCCTTTCGGAATTATTCTGTTTATCGGAGAGGGACTCGCACCGGGCCGGCTGGCGGCGACACGCCTCTACGTGGGCGGGCCGGACGCGCGTCTCACCTTCGACTCGATGAATCATCTGGCCCTGCTGATCAACTATTCGAAAGATTTCGCCGTTCCAGACCGGGCTGCCGCCGCAACTGCGCTGGCCACCGGAGTGAGAGTGAACAATCGAGCAATCTCTGTCGATGGCGAGGGAAAACCACTCACCAGTATCGTTGAATTGGCGCGCGAGCGTGGACGAGCTACGGGCTTGGTAACGAATGCGAAACTGACCGATCCAACGAGCGTGGCTTTTTACGCGCATCCGGCCGATCCAAACGACGTCGACAGTGTCGCACGCGAATTCGTTGAAGGCGGAAAGATCGATATCGCGATGGGCGGTGGCGTCGCATCGTTTCTTCCGGAGACAAAAGGCGGAGAGAGGCAGGATGGGCGCGATCTTTTGCTCGAGCTACGCCGCAACGGCTTCGACATCGTGCGCACACGGGCAGAACTGGAAGCGATTCCCGCATGGCGCCGTCCGAAACTCTTCGGTGCTTTTAGCAGTGCGGAACTCGCGTTTGCGAACCAACTCGAAGAGCGAAGCGAACAACCTAGCCTCGCGGACATGGTGCGTCGCGCGATTGAATTGCTGCAATACAATGCCGGCGGGTATCTGCTTCTGGTCGATGCGGGACTGATGCGCAAAGCGGCGCAGGATAACAACGGGGAAAGAACGCTTGGTGAAACGGCGGAATTGGACCGTGCGGTTGCAGTTGCACGACGTTATGCCGGGCAAAAATCGACAATCATTGTTTGCGGGGATGTCGCGACCGGTGGCATGAACTTGAGTGGTTTCCCATTTCGCAAGGATAGCGGAATCGCGTTGCTGGGCCTCAATTCTGCGGGAGAGCCATGGATTACATGGGCGACTGGTCCAAATGGCGTCAAGTCTTACGGCGCAGCGAAAGTGCCAGGCACCTTCAACGCACGGCCCGAAGCCGAGCCTCTGGAGCCGGCTGCGTTTTACGCGAAGTCGGCGCTCAGTACCCTCGATGACGTCGTTGCCTTTGGAAGTGGTCCCGGAACGGACGCGTTGGCAGGCTCGGTAGAGAACACGACCATTTTCAAAATCATTCGCGACGAGCTCTAAACAACCGGCTGTAACGCTCGCCGCGCATCCTGGCCATCAATTGCCATCGCAAAAACAAAAAGTCCGTCGATCAGCGTGCTTTACAATCGACGGGCTTGTGCGTGAGAAATTGTTAGTCTGGACTGACAGGCACAATTTCAGGAACAAAAGTGAAAGGCGGCGGACCAGGCAGACTCGGAGGAGGCCCTTCGGCTGGCGGTCCCTCCTCCGGCATCTCCTTGCCGGCTCCCAATTCTTTGAACCTCTCCTCAACAGCTTTCCCCTCAGACGCGATTCCTTCGCGAGTTGGGCCGGCGACATTAGCGGCCATCAGGCTGGTAGGCTGATTTACGCCAAACGTAGCGACCTCGGCGACCGAAAAAGGCGTGTCCTGTTGCTCCTTCGGAGTCCATTTCAACATGATATAACGACCAGTCGTCTCGGGGAAATCGATCGTGGCGCGGCCACTGCCGTCATCGACTACAGAACCGACGGGTTTCAAATCAGCGACCGTACTGTCATCGAAATGAAGGGTCTTTGGCGCGTTTTCCGCAGTGGTCTCACGACGCGAGCCAGGCAATGATTCGAGGACAAAAAAATCGATGCTCCCTGGCCGCGACGAGTAAAGTGCGGAAATCCGACGTAGAGCCGTGTGTCTGCCGACGTCAATAATTGCCGTCGGCGCCGCATCGGTCGAAGCGAAAGTGAAGCTGGTGGCCGGTTGGTCGTCGATCATGTTATTCGCTTGTGTGAGATCGTCGCCTGAACTGACGTAAAGTGCGCGTGCCCTTGCGTGCAGGTCGGTCAAGCTGTAACTGATCAACGCGAAGTTATCCGGCTTTTCTTGCACGTTAAGCTTCCGCGGACGCGCCATGGTAAAATCTGACACCGTCGCCGTGCAATAGACGCCAAATCCCGCAATGCGTCCCGGCTCTGTTACGTCAAAAGTCAACCGGACGTACTTCGCTTCACTTGGACCAACCTTCGCCTTCACCGCATCGGAAGTCAGTTCTTGTTGCGAAACGTCACGCCATTGCGGACTGTCCCCAGGCAACTTCGCGCTCGAAATCGCGATCTTCACATCGCCTTTGGCGCCACGGTTAAGAAAGGAGATACTGTCGATGTTTTCAATTTTCGCAAATGAAACAAGCAGGGTCGTGCTGCCACTTGGCAACGCGTAGCCAACTGTCGGATCATCGCACAACAGAGCAGCCTCCGCAGTGTTGGTGTCTTCCGATTTGGAACTAAGTTGTAAGGCCGCGATCGGCTGGCTTTGCGGCGCCGCCTCGACCTTTGCACCAAGATAATAACGAGCAAGATTCTGCGGGTAAGCCGGCGCTTGCTCAACCGTGAGCGGTGGAACTTTTTCCAATACTAATTCCGTGGCGAGTAATCCCGAGGCGTGCCCGAGAAAAAGACAGCAGGCAAGAGGGCAAACTTGGGCTCGCAAAGATGTAGATGTGGTCATATAATTTCCATATCCACCAAAAACGATCATAGCGACCCCCACCGCCTCTGGCAACACAATTCTTCATTCAATCTGGTGTTCTTGTTAGCGGCCACACCGCGTTTTACTGAACGAAACGGCGACAGACTATGTGCCGCACGGCGTCGATCCCCGAGCAAAGGAGGAAGGAACGCAATCAACCGGATGCGAGTCCTAGAAATTTAGTTTTTCGCGTAAAGCGCAGCCGCGGCCGCACGATATTTTCGATTCCCGGCGTACGCATAAAACGGAATGTAAGCGCCGTTGCCGAGTTGATCTGCGCGGCAGGCTGCCCAATTGAAGGTGGGATCGAGAACGTAAGCCCTGCCATCAGTGTTCCACTCGAGCCAGGCGTGCGTCTTGGCACTGACAAAGGTACGCTTGCCGATAACTAGGCGAACACGCTCTGCACCGTGCAATTGCATTCTCTGGTAAAGCGCGACCGCTTTACCTTTACAATCGGCCGCAACACCTGACTCCACTTCGACCGGCGTTTTCCATTCAGGAGTAAAACCATAGGGTATGGCTCGAATATCCTCGATCCAGTGGTTCACAAGAGCGAGGGAAAGGTCTTGCCTACCCAGGGCGCTCCTGCAGTAGAGAACCGGACGGATTCTCGTCATTTGCCTATCGTAAGGTGTAGAGCTGACCGTCAAGTAAAGCGATTCAGCGAAACCAGAAATGGAAGAGAGGCCGATCAATCCGATGAGAACGAGAAAGATCTTTTTGACCGGGTAAGGTCGGATGCTTACGAGAACCATAATGATTATGGGTTCTATGAGCAACGCCTGTGCCAATCCCTGTCACTCCGCACGATTTATTGGCCAAGGCCCAGTTTTTCTTTGCCATCGCTATGCGGTGCGCTCGGTGTTGTCATCTTAATTGCTGCAAAGAGCGCGTTGTCCAAGTGGTTTGCGCATGATCCAAGCCCATGCGCCGTTTGACGAAAATGCAGTTGCAGCGGAAATCGCTTATTTGCGACTGGTCGCCTCCACACCGTAATAGATACAAACGTGACTGACAGAATTGAGAGTCGTGACAGACTCCCGCGCATTGTCTGGTGGGTTTTGGCGGCGACCGTTCTTGGCCTAACGGTCGCGATTCGGATTCGGCTGCTTGGAATTCCGCTCGAGCGCGACGAGGGAGAATACGCTTATGCTGGTCAACTGATGTTGCAGGGTATCGCGCCGTACAAACTCGCCTACAACATGAAGTTCCCGGGAACTTATGCCGCTTATGCAGTCATCATGTCGACCTTCGGACAAACTATTACTGGAATTCATATGGGCCTTCTCTTGGTAAACGCCGCTTCCGTCGCGCTCATCTTCTTCCTTGGGCGACGACTGGTGAATTCAACGGCGGGATTGGCAGCGGCGGCTAGCTACGCCTTTCTATCGGTTAGTCCAGTAGTTCGCGGATTCGCGGCCCATGCGACGCATTTTGTGATGCTGCCAGTGCTCGGTGGAGCGCTGCTCTTGCTCTACCGAACCCATCGGCAAGCGTTCACTCGATTATTCGGTAGCGGACTGCTTTTCGGCCTCGGTGTATTAATGAAGCAACCTGCTGTTTTTTTTATCTTGTTTGGAGCGACCTATCTGTTCGCCCGGGACATCCGAGAACGATTTCCGCTAAAAACAATTTTTCTGCGAAATCTAATCTTCGGCGCTGGCGTGATTCTTCCGTTCGGGATCACGTGTCTCCTCCTATGGCACGCGGGCGCATTCGATAAATTCTGGTTTTGGACAATTGACTACGCACGCCAGTACGGGAGTCTGGTTCCGCTGAGCGAAGCCCTGCGTATTTTTGTTTACAACGCAGGGGAAGTGATAGGAACCAGCTGGGCACTCTGGGCGCTAGCTGGAATCCAATTGATTGCGGGTCTATGGAATCGGCGCATGCGCTCCAGCACGGCCTTTCTGCTCGGCTTGCTTGTATTCTCAGCATTAGCGCTCTCTGTCGGATTTTATTTTCGATACCACTATTTTATCTTGGTCCTTCCAGCGGTTTCACTGCTGGCCGGAGCCGCCATTGCCGAGGCTGATCGCCTGCTGGTCCATCGAGCGCGCAGCATCCGAATCTTTGCTCTCGTCATCGCCGCAGGTGCCATGGGTTTACAGGTCTTTCGAGAAAGAGAGCTCCTGTTCCGGATTCCCGTAGATTCTATTCCTCGATATGTTTACGGTCTAAGCCCGTTCGCCGAATCAATCCCAATTGCTAAATACTTGCGGGAACACACGACGCCGAATGATACAATCGCGATCTTAGGATCTGAGCCTCAGATTTACTTTTATTCGAACCGACATTCTGCGACCGGCTACATTTACACTTACGGCCTAATGGAGCCGCAAAAATATGCCGGACAAATGCAACGCGAGATGATTCGCGAGATCGAGGTCGCGCGTCCCAAGTATCTCATCATAATTGCCATGGAGGATTCGTGGACTCGTTGGCATGGCTCCAAGTTGGAGATTTTCGATTGGGCGACCAAATACTCCGCTCGGAACTACACCGCCGTCGGTTTTGTCAACATTGTCGGTGCGGATCACACCGACTATTTTTTCGGCAACATTCCGGCATCGGTCACGTACTTGAAAGACTATATTTTGATTTACGAAAGGAAATCTTAATTCAACGATATCCTTGCAATGCGGCCCTTTTGAGGCTGCGAAGGCGATCCTTCGACTGACCCCACGATCATAATTACCGCACGTGCACGATACCAGCGCTTATTCGCTAGCTCCGTCCAAGACGCACTCGCGCTGGCTAAGTATCGGGGTCTGCATTTTTCTCGCGGCAGTAACGTGGATCGTCTTTGGTCAGACCCTCGGTCACGACTTCACCAATTACGACGATCAGAACTACGTCTATGAAAATGCGAAAATAACAGGCGGGCTTAACCTGGCCGGCATTGGCTGGGCGTTTAGCCACGTTCATGCCCAGAACTGGCATCCTCTGACGACGATCTCCCACATGCTGGATTGCCAGCTATATGGATTGAAGGCGGGAGGTCACCACTTCACCAATGTTTTATTGCATACCGTGGCGGTGCTCCTGCTATTTGCAGTGCTGCGGGAGATGACAGACGCACTTTGGCGAAGCGGTTTCGTTGCGGCAGTATTCGCGATTCATCCCTTGCATGTGGAATCGGTGGCATGGGTGGCCGAGCGAAAGGATGTCCTCAGCGCCGTATTTTTCATGCTCACACTGGGCGCCTATGTGCGCTATGCGCGCGCGCCGTCAATCGCGCGCTATCTGGTCGTGGCAACGTTGTTCGCCCTCGGCCTAATGTCCAAGCCGATGCTCGTGACGATCCCTTTTGTCCTTCTGCTTCTAGATTACTGGCCACTCAAGCGATTTTCGCCGGCGACTTCGGTCAAGTCGAAAGGCAAGCGGCTTGCTTGGTGGGAACGGAAGTCTCTCCCGCGACGACTGATCCTGGAAAAAATCCCGCTGATCGCACTCTCGGCAATCGCAGGCACGGTTACATTTCTCGCCCAGCGACAGGCCCTCGGTTGGACCGAAGATTTGCCGATCTCATTACGATTCAACAATGCCGTGGTGACCTATATCGCCTATATCTGGCAAATGCTGTGGCCGGCGAAGCTGGCGGTTTTCTACCCGCACCCTGAAAACCGCGTACCGCTTTGGGAAATCATCCTGGCACTCGTAGTTCTGATCGCCACCACCTTGACGGGGATCGTCCTCCGAAGAAAACGGCCTTACTTCATCACTGGATGGTTATGGTATCTGGGCATGCTCGTGCCGGTGATCGGAGTGATTCAAGTCGGATGGCAGGGCCGGGCCGATCGATACACTTATTTGCCGCAGATCGGCCTTTATGTCCTGGTTGTCTGGGCGATCGCGGATTTGTCAGCCTCATGGCGTCACCAACGGCAAATTGTAACCGTCGGAGCCGCGATTTTGCTCGGCGCTTTGACCTGGCGCGCGTGGAATCAAGCTTCCTTTTGGCGCAACAGCGAAACGCTCTGGACCCACACCCTTGAGGTGACCGCAGACAATGACGTCGCCGAGAACAACCTGGGCACAATTTTCCTGGGACGCGGGCAGGTGGACGAGGCCATTTCTCGATTTCAAGCCGCTGTGGATCTCCGGCCCGAAAATGCGCCGGCGCATGACAATCTTGCCAAGGCTTTTCTTCAAAAGGGTCAAGTGGGCGACGCGCTGTTGCATTATCGTAAATTGCTGGAAATCCAGCCGGACAATGCGGAGGCACACAATATTCTGGGCACCATTCTCATCCAGCAGGGGCGCGTAAGGGAAGCAATTGAGCAATGGCAGGAAACCCTGGTGATGCAGCCGGAAAACGGGAATGCCAAGAGTAACCTCGCGTGGGTGTTTGCAACTTATCCGGAAGAATCGATCCGAAACGGAACACAGGCAGTCCAACTGGCAGCGCAGGCTTTACAACTCTCCGGCGGTAAGAATGCAATCATTCTTCGAACGTTGGCTGCTGCTTATGCCGAGAGTGGCCGCTTTACCGAAGCAGCCCACACTGCGGAGCGGGGTTTGGAGCTAGCCATCGGCCAGGGCAACGCTGGTTTGGCAGCCGAGCTTCAACGGAATATCGCGCTCTATCGGATGAACTCGCCGCTGCGCGATACGAGTACCGTAGGTGTCCACCGTCCTCCCTAGTTACCAACTCTTCTTTGTCACACACGTTGCAGTATCCATGAACGAAAGCGAGCGACCCTAGTTGGGTGCTTCGCGGTAAGGCGATCCCGCCCGATAAATCGCGATTTCCTTTTGGAGCTGCGCGGCCAGTGCGCTGTCGCCTTGCGCCTCCGCTAGCCGCAAGGCGCCTTGCGCGATCTCAATCGCCTGCGCGAATTGCCCGACCTCTGCGTAAGCCGCGGCCAGTGTGCGGCGAACGGTCAGATTGGCGCCGCTCGAAAGCTGATCGGCCCGCCGAGCCAGTTCGAGTGCTTTGTTGCCATTTCGCAATGATGCATTAGAACCGGTGGCCAGCAGCCAAGCCAGATTGTTCTGAGCAGGGATGGACTGCGGAGAAATCGTCAAAGCCTTTTCGTAGTTCATAATTGCGTCCGCGCTCTGGCCTTTCTGATCCAGAGCAACCGCAAGATTAATGCGCGCTTCTGTGTGCTCAGGCTGGATCGACAAGGCAGCTAGGCAATGGGAGATTGCTGCGTCTGGTTCGCCTTTCCGGAGCAGGGCAGTGCTGAGACTATAGTGAGCAATGACATAATAGGGGCGCAGCGCCAGCGCTTTTTCATAATGAACGATCGCGTCGTCCACTAGTCCCTTTTGGAAAAGAGCGTTTCCGAGAGCAATCTGGGCGTCAGGATCAAACGGCTGGACCATTACTGCCTTTTGGCAGTGGAGGATCGCCTCGTCGATTTCCCCTTTCTGCAGCAGAGCGTTGCCAAGATTGTAATTCGCGTCCGAAAAATCTGGCTGCATTTCCAAGGTTGTCCGGTAATGAGCGATCGCCTCGTCAATTTCCCCTTTCTGTGAGAGTACGATGCCCAAATTATTGTGAGCCATCCAGCAAGCGGGGTTTCTTGCCAGTGTCGTCCGCCAGAGCGCTTCGATGTCAGCATACATCGCGCTTTGCCGCCAGGTCAGCACCGCCAGGGTCGCAACCATGGCGACCGCCATGCCAAAGATCAAAAGACGGCTTCTTTCGAAAGCGCCAGCCAGCCTTGCCACACCTGCCGAAACCAGCGCAATTGGTCCGATGCTCGCCAAATACTGGTAATGATCCGCCACAAAAGTGTAGCGAAATGTGTAGAGCATGATCAAACCCAATACTGGACTGAGTGTTGCCACAAAGAACACCGTCGCGACCTCCACACCTCGCCCCACATAGCGTCTCGCGAAGTAGATCGCCGCGCATAATCCAACTGCCGCCAACAACCATACATAGTCCAGAAGGTGAGTCGGCGAGATCGTCCATCGCGGATAAATAAACGTCAGAGTCGAGGGCCAGATCAATTTGCCCAGATAGAACCAAACGGCGCGGCTGGCGATGAGAATGCGCTCGATCGGACCCAGCGCAAAGAGTGCCCCGCGCGTGCCTTGATGGTAGCGTTCCCACCAGACCGCGACCAAGCCCATTCCCAAACCAAGAAGGAAAAATGGGACGGTCTGAAAAATTCTTCGCCAGTTGATCTGCTTGTTTTGCAGCCACAAAATCAAGAGCAACGCGGCCGGTAAGGTACATGCCGTCGATTTGGCCGAAAGCGCCAGCCCATAAAGGACCAGCGCCAGCCCGTAGAAGCGCCATGGCCGCTTGGTCCGCTCGTCGACAAACACGACCCAGGCGAGCAGCGTGAGCAAGAAGAAAAATCCCATGAGTACATTTTTTCGTTCCGTGATCCACGCGACGGATTCCACCTGCACCGGGTGCAGTGCGAAAATCGCTCCCGCCAGCCACGCGCCGGGCACGTTCAAACGCGCCAGCAGCCGCCACACCAGCAGAGCGTTCGCGACATGAAGAAGAATATTAACCCCATGATAGCCGGACGGGTTAAGGCCCCAAAGCGCGTGCTCAATGCGAAAGGTGGTATAAACCAGCGGGAAATATTGTGACGGGGCATCGAGCGAAAACCAAATCCGGTGCAGGCCATCGGGCGCGGTCAGTAGTTCGTTATTTGTCACATAAGCATCATCATCCCAAAGGAAGCCGCCATGCCATGCAGGGCGGTAGGCGAAAATCGTCGTCGCGGCCAAGATTAGAACGAAGAGCCAGGCGCGCCACCGTGAACCAAACGGCCATTCGGTGATTCCGTTCGACATCGTTATCCCCGTTCCTTGTGATAAGGAAGCCCGGACTGGTAGAGCGCGATTTCTTTTCGAAGCGCGTTAACCAAAATCGTGTTGTCTCCGGCACCAGCTAATCGCAGCGCCTGTTGAGCGGTTTCGATCGCATCGGCAAAGCGGCCAGTTTCTGCATAAGCCGCGGCAAGTATGCGTAGAATAAGCGGCCGATTTCCACCGGACAGACGGCTGGCCGTTTCAGCCAATAAGACCGCCTCCGACCCATTTCTAAGCGATGGGTCTGAACTCGTCGCCAACAGCCAGGCGAGATTGCTTTGCGCGGCTATGTTTTCCGGCGCAACAGCGAGAGCCTCTCTGTACTGAGCGATTGCATCTTGCGGACGGCCTTTCTCAAGAAGCGCGCTTCCCAGGTTTACATGGGCATTTGCGTTGCCAGGCTGCAATTCAAGTGTCTTCTGGTAATGAACGATTGCCTCATCCGTTCGGCCTTTTCGAAAAAGGGCGCTCGCTAAATTGTATTGAGCATCGGCCTGATTCGGCGACAGAGCTAGGCACGCCGTGTAATGGACGATCGCACCGTCCATATCACCCTTGGAAAGAAGCGCGTTCGCCAGATTGCAGGATGCATCGGCGTAATCAGGCTGAATCGCCAAGGCCTTTTGAAAGTGAACAATCGCCTCGTCCACTCGCCCGATTTGAAAAAGCGTGCTGCCGAGGTTGTTGTGGGCTTCCGCATCGTCGGGATTTAGCGTCAACGCTTTTTCGTAATGGGCAATCGCGTCCTCAAATTCACCTTTCTCAACGAGAAGACGCGCGAGATTATAGTGCGCTTCGACGTAATCAGGCCGTATGGCTGCGGCTTGGCGATAATGGGCAATCGATTGGTCATTCTGCCCGCGATCGTGCAAAGCGATACCCAAATTGTAATGCGCCATCCAGCAGGCAGGATTCTTTCTTAGCGTATCCTGGTAAAGAGTTATAAGATCGGTGTAGACGAGGCTCTGCTGCAAAGTCACAGCGCCAAACGCGAGCAAGAGTATTCCAGATACTCCGGGTTGAAGAAACCGCTTCCATCTAGTGACCGCGATGCCCTCGGTAATGCCGGCTCCAGCTAAGGCAAGCGGCCCCATGCTCGCGAGATACTGGAAATGGTCGCTCACAAATGAATAGCGGAAGAAATAAACGCTGAAAAAGCCCAGGACGGGAAATAGCGAAATCACAAAGTATGCAGCGACAAACGATACGGGACGCGTCCATTTCCCTCGAACTAGCCACAAGCCAACCAGAGCAGCCAACGCTAGTAGAAGCGGAAAATAAGCCGTGAGTTGCGAGGAGTTAAGCTCCCATCGCGGATAGATGAAAATGAGCGGATGGGGCCAGATCAGTTTGCCGAGATAAAACCATATCGCGCGTCCAGCGATGATGAGTCTTTCTGGCCATGTTTGCGCCCACTCTGGACCGCTGGCGCCCGCGTGGAATTTCTGTTCCCAAATCGTCCAAATACTCGCCAGCGCAGAAATCAGGACGAACGGAATTAGGGTCATGAGATTACGCGATTGGATTTGGCCCCTGCGCCACCAGATACAGAGCGCGAGCACGCCGGGTAGCATCACAGTGGAAGGCTTGCTCGCGATCGCCATGACAAAAAACAGAAGCGCACAACCAAAGCGCCACCAGCGCGTCCGGTCGCCGGTTTCCTCCGCGTCCGCTTTCAAAAACCAGAAGATCGATAAGAGAGAAAACAGGCACGACTGAGTATTTTTCAACTCCGTCACCCAGGCGACCGACTGCACCATTACCGGATGCAATGCCCAGAGCGCTGCTCCCAACCACGCCCCGCGAACCTCGAGTTGTCGCAGTATGCGCCAGAGCAAAACCGCTGAGCCCGCATGCAGCAGCACGTTGAGAATATGGTATGGCGACGGATTCAACCCGACGAACTTGTGTAAAGTCCAAAAGGTAGTGAGCACCAGCGGATAATAGACCGCCCGGGTGCTCGTCCAGATGTCCTTCAATCCGAGCGGTCCGACGATACACGGGTTCAGCGTCAAATGCGATTCGTCGTCCCAAATGAATCCAGCGCTAAAGACGCGGGCGTAGGCAACGAAAACGAGAGCGATCAAAAGCAGCCTCCAAAGGCAATCCCGCTCCCAGAATGGGGATCGCGGCGGGTCCTGTTCGTCTGTTCCTAAAGGCGTCGCGTTCCTGGACATCAGTTTTTGTCTCAATTAAACACAGACAACACGAAGATCGCAGAGAAAAACGGAACCTAATCC
>JBAQJG010000793.1:0-2847 GCA_049300145.1 Chthoniobacterales bacterium
GACGAATAGTGGAGCCACTCAGAGCGCCGTTAGGTGCGACCTGTTTATAGAATCGGATCACAAAACGATCCAGGCTCCGTTAAGGAGCGGCATCGAAAATTGGTTGCGAATTTTAATGCTGCTCCTAGCGGAGCTTCGCGTTTTAGGGGATGGATTTTCCTATAAACGTGTCGCGCCTAAGGGCGCTCATGTGCCTCAGGTTTTTCAACAAGCGCACTCTTTCCTGCCCAGACGGACGGCGCACAGCGCCCTGGCTACACGTTTCGGTTTTATCAGATGTGTAATGTGTTCTAGCTTAAGCAACGTTGTGAATATTTCGATTATCGTCCCGGTGCTGAACGAAGCCGCGATCATCCGTGGGTTTCTCCAGCATTTACGCACCACTGCGCCGGACGCTGAAATCATTGTTGTCGATGGTGGCAGCAACGATGCAACTGTCGAGCTTTGCCGCGGCTTGGCCGACCACATTGTAGAAAGTGCCTGCGGACGCGCGCGACAGATGAACGCCGGAGCGCGGGTCGCGCACGGCAAAATTCTGTGGTTCCTCCATGCTGACTCACGTATCGCCACTAATTCGCTCAAGGCGATTGAGGATATGCTCGCCGATTCGCAAGTCGTCGGCGGTTGTTTTCGTTTGCAGATTGTGCCGACGCGCTGGATTTACCGGGTCCGGGACGCTACCGGCGATGTGTGCGTGAATTTATTCCGTATTGCGCTGGGCGATCGCGGACTGTTTTGTCGCAAAGAACATTTCTTCGCCATTAGCGGTTACCCCGATCAACCGTTGCTCGAGGACGCGGATTTTTGTTGCAAGCTGCGCGCCGTCGGGCGTGTTCGGCAGGTCCCAATTAGAATTCAGACGAGCGCGCGGCGTTACGAAGCGCTCGGCCCCACCCGCACGATTCTGTTTTATCTGCTGATCATGACTCTGTATTTGGCGCGGACGAAGATGTCGATTTTGGAGAAGATGGTCCGTTGGTTTGGCTCACGGAAAACCCGGGGTACAACCGGAACTGCTATGCCCCAACGCGCACCTCACCGAGGCGCTACAACTACGGGCGATATTTGCGAAACCGTTTCTAATCTGAATCCATGAACCGATTTTCTGATCGACTGGCTGCTGAAGGTTTGGAGCTGCGCCGCGCGCGGGCGGAAATTCTACAGGTGAATGTGGGCAAGCTTTGCAATCTCACTTGCATGCATTGCCACGTGAACGCCGGACCAAAGCGCAAAGAAATCATGACGCGCGAAACCATTGATCGCATTATCGATTGGCTAGCCAAGAGCGACATTCCCACTGTCGATCTTACCGGCGGCGCGCCGGAAATGATTCCCGACTTCCGGTACGTCTTGCAACGCGTGCGCGCATTGCAACCGCCGCGGAAAATTATAGATCGCTGCAATCTCACCGTCCTGCTCGAGCCAGGTTATGAAGGGCTCGCGCGATTTCTTGCCCAACACAAAGTCGAGATCATCGCCTCGATGCCGTGCTACACACCGGAGAATGTGAATGCGCAGCGCGGGGAAGGCGTATTTGATGGAAGCATCGCAGCTTTGCAATTACTCAACTCGTTAGGCTACGGTATCGACTCTCATTTGCCGCTGCATCTCGTTTACAATCCGGTCGGGGCTTTTCTGCCCTGTCCGCAACCGGAACTGGAAGCTGATTTCAAACGGGAGTTGCAGAGCCATTTCGGAATCGTCTTTAACAACCTTTTCACGATCACGAACCTTCCGATCGGACGCTTTGCCGCATTCTTGCGCCATAACAACAAGCTCGATGAATACATGGAGGTACTGGTGAACGCGTTTAATCCCGCCACAATCGATGGCCTCATGTGCCGCAACACGCTTAGCGTGGGATGGCGCGGCGAGGTTTACGATTGCGATTTCAATCAGCAGCTCGACATGCAATGGCAAAGTCCCGACGAGTCCGGACTTTTTCTTTGGAACATCGATCCAGACAAGATCGACAATCGCGAAATCATGACGGGCGATCACTGCTTCGGCTGCACTGCGGGCGCAGGCTCAGGCTGCGGCGGTGCGATCGTTGCTTAACTACGGAACCTTTTGTTTTCATTACGGAGCCGTGGTGGGGACAGCGCGCTGCACTGTCCGCGAACGTCGCAGCGCGACGTCCCTACCAATTTATTTCGCGGTTCGCCCTTGAGGAAGGAGTCCAATCCGTTGCGACGGCGAGCCCTCGGATCTGCAATCACGATTCACGATTCTCGATTCACGAACCTCGGGTCATTAAGGCGGCAGCGAGGTTCCTACGTCGGATTTGACCAATGCGACATCCGTTGAACTGATCGTGCCATTGGCGTTCACATCTTCGCGGAAATTCGAGCCACCGACCGTCTGTGAAGCGGATTTCTTTTTCATCAGTGGTTATGATCTGGATGGAATTTGAGTGTGAAACGTCGCCTGTACCTAAGACGCCCCCGCCAGCGCCAGCCCGACGAGGGCCATCAAACTGAATCGAGCGGACGAGCGTAATCTATTTTTTGCCGAATTTTTTATTTTTGCGGTTTCCTTTGGCTTTAGCCGCGAGGTTATCTACTCGAGCGGCCCGGTGTCAATCTATTTGCCGGTCTCTGACAACGCGCCGCTGCGGCTCAAGCTGCGGGGACGCGCTCATTTGAGTTGTAGGGCGGGCGCTCCGCCTGCCAATCTCTCACAGCAACCGATGCGGTTGCCCTACAATTCTGTAGCCGTCGCGTTGCTTGCCGCGCCGAAGCTTTTCGAAGGCGCGTGGGCGACGCGACGCGCGCGTACTCCCAGGCCACGTCTGGCCGCGCTTCGCATAGCGAAGCGGTTACAGAATGGGACGACCTCTGTGTCGTC
>JBAQJG010000794.1:0-1922 GCA_049300145.1 Chthoniobacterales bacterium
AATCAGAAGCGACATTTTGGGGAAAACGGAATGCGGCCCGACAAGAAGTTGACGGCGATCGATTTATTTGCCGGTTGCGGTGGTCTAAGCGAAGGGCTGCGAAAAGCTGGGTTTAAAATCTTAGGCGCTGTTGAAGTGGACGAGAAAGCAGCAGCAAACTACAGCCTTAATCATCCGAACACAAAAGTCTGGCTTAACGACATCCGCTCCGTCAACACCCGAAGCGTTAGCCGAAAACTCAAACTTCGCAAGGGCGATTTAGACCTCCTGGCGGGTTGTCCGCCTTGCCAAGGTTTTTCGTCGATGCGCACTCTGAATGGGAACCGCTCAATACGGGACACGCGCAATGATCTCGTTTTCGAATTCTTACGATTTGTAGAAGCGCTTCGCCCGAAGACGGTGATGATGGAGAATGTCCCGGGTCTGGTGGGGGATCGCCGATTCAGGCAATTCTGCGAGCGATTGCGCGAGATCGGCTACGTGGGAGAGTATCACATTCTGAACGCCGCGAATTTTGGCGTTCCGCAACGCCGACGTCGTCTCATATACCTCGCTGGACGAGAATTAAAGCTCACCTTCGCAAAGCCGCGGACGATTTTCAAGTCCGTACGCGAGGCTATCGGGTCGTTGCCGGCCGCGGGTCGAAGTGGAGATGCAGTTCACGATATTCCCGAATGGCACAGCGAAAAGATTCAGGAACTCATTAGGAGCATTCCCAAGGATGGCGGTGGGCGAACAGATTTACCCGCCGATCGCCAACTGGAATGTCACAAGCGATGCGATGGTTTCAAGGACATCTATGGACGGATGGGATGGGACACGGTAGCCCCTACGATTACGAGCGGTTTCTTCAATCCGTCAAAAGGTCGCTTTCTTCACCCCACCAAGGATCGGGCCATCACTATCCGCGAAGCAGCCCTCCTCCAGGGATTCCCGAAGACCTACAAATTCGAGGTCGCGCATGGCAAAGTCGCTCTGGCTCTTATGATCGGCAACGCGCTACCGCCGCCATTCATTACTGCGCACGCTCGTCAGGTGAGTAAAGAACTTTTAAAACTGCGACAGTAACGCCGCCCCTTTATTCAGATCGTTAGGACCCGTGCGAGAGAAGAGATGGATAACCTGACCCCAAGTCAGCGCAGCTATTGCATGAGCCGCGTCAGGAACCGCGACACCAACCTTGAGTCGCTGGTTCGTTCAGAGCTTTTCAAGAAGGGCTGGCGTTTCCGAAAGCACGTTTCATCGCTCCCGGGAACCCCTGACATAGTATTTGTGAGATTGGGGGTGGCAGTCTTCATCGACGGCGATTTCTGGCACGGCTACCGCTTCCCTACATGGAAGCAGAGTCTTTCCCAGTTTTGGTTGATAAAAATTCAGAAGAATAGAAAACGCGACCGCAACAATTTTGCGAAACTACGACGACTGGGCTGGCGGGTAGTCCGCATTTGGCAGCACGAGATAAGGGGAGATTTGAATCGATCAATTGAGCGACTAGAGAAGTTGCTGACGACCGAGAGAGCCCGACATTCTATGTCTACCAAGAAGGGCTAGAGTCGAATTGACCCGGCCTCTTTCATCACAAACAAGTGTGATGGCCATCGCAGACGCGTAACCGCCCGTCGGCGACGATGGGATCGACCTGTGGTGCAAGGGTAGAGGTGTGTCCGTCAACCGGGGCGGCCCAGGATCAAGATCCCAAGCGGGCGGCGGCCATGGAATCCCACCCCTTCGACTTCGCTCAGGGCAGGCTCTTGCGCCAAAAATGCGCAAGAATGGGGCACCCACTATTCGAGACAATGCAGTCACGCTGAAGCTCCGCGCCCCCCAAAATCAACAGCCGCGGGCGAGGGCGCCCGCGCTACACGCGCCACCACTCAACGCGTCACCACTCAAGAAAGATGAACGCAGCCGGGAGTAAACCG
>JBAQJG010000795.1:0-2554 GCA_049300145.1 Chthoniobacterales bacterium
TGCATTACGTGGGTGAAGGCGACAACATGCTCGTCGATAGAGTGATCCTCGACGAAGATTAAGAGGTAACCACTTTTACCGACGAACGCGCCTTTTCCATTCTACCGATCGGTGGAGTGGCAAGGCGCGTTTTGTGGACGCCGCCTTGTAGGAGATTAGATTGTCTACTGCTATTCGCAATTTTTCTGATGCGCTGATCGAAGAGATCGGCGCCGAAGTCTAGAACGAAGGAGAACGCAAAACCTAATACAGCCGCTCTCGGATCGCCTTGCCTAATTCGAATGAGATATGCTCAAAGAAGCAGCAAGGCACTGCAAGCCGACGCCAATCTGTCCGCTGGCCACCGGTCAAAAGTGAAATGAAATTGCGCCGCGCAGGCGGTCGGTGGATCGAGCAGTCCCTTGCTCGATGCTAAGCAAATATGCCTTCGGCGCCAAATTAGCATCGCCCGACGGAGCGGCCGATCCACCTTTTACCGGCATCGCGCTGGATGTCAGAAGTGAAATGAAATTGCGCCGCGCAGGCGGTAATCGGGCACGATTTGCAATGCCGTGTTGTCGACGAGAACCGGAATCCCGGCAGCAACTTCCGCGCTGAAACGGCCACGCGACACAACCATGCGCGGACCGAGAAAAACAGAGGTGCTGCCGATGTCTTCGGCTTTCTTGCCGTGGAATCGATCGACATCTTTGTATTCGTCGGAAGCGACAAATTGCAGGCCAACGATCGGGTCGCGTCGTCGAATAAAGTAATAACCGGGCCCGGCGTTCCAGACCAAATAGTTGGCGAAGTGATATCGATGGGCTCCGTCGCCGCGCAACGTGAATTGCACATTAGTTTCGAAGAGACATTTTTGTAACCAATGATGCCTGATGGCCAAGAATTCCGTCGTAGGAACCGGTGCCGAGGGTCAAATCGTGTCCGCGGTTTGTTCTCTAGCCCGTCTTATCTTTTATACGTCAGGGATGTTGCGCGGGGGGCGTTACGCCTAAACACGCCACGATCGCTACGACTGCCAAGCCGAGGCAGGCCTCGCAGATCACATTGTGGCGGAGTTGAGGCAGCAAATCCGAGCCCGCTGGAGCTCTGAGGAGCTTCGTCTTGACGATGAACCGGTTGCGCGCGCCGAAGCTGATGAGGACGCCGAAGAGCGTGAGCTTAAAAAGTAGGAGCCGACCATAAGGCGTCGTGAAAAGGGCGGGAATTGAACCGACCAGCAACCAACTATTGGAAATACCGCTAACGACGAGAACACTTACACAGCACAAGCTGAGTGTGGAAAAGCGCTGCAGCACCGGAGCGGCCCGTCTGCTTAACGAGAACGATACACGAGCACGCGTCAGAAAAATTGCCAGCGGCGCCAGTCCACCGAGCCACCCGCCCGCCGCGCAAAGATGGAGCGCATCGCCCAACAGACCGAGTGGTTGCATTCTGGCGGCCGCGGCGTGGCTGATCCAAGCGAGCGAGGCGAGGAGAACAACGCTGAACAGCCAGACAGCCAGGATCAGCGTGAATCGCACTTCATCTTGTGCCAAGCCTGACGCGGCGAGCGCAAACGCCACCGCGATGAGGCCAAGGCGAAGCTGCCAGACGCGACCAAATTCCGTTTCAAACAAAACCGCTCGCCACGCTGTTGTCGAGAAAGCGTTCGTAAACGACGACCCACTCATGCTCGCGACTTCCAGCCACAACCAGAGCAGAGCGGAGAGAAGCGCCGCGACCAGACTCCAAACGGCCAGGCGGAACAAGCGCCGCTCGACCTCGTGGAAATCACCGCTCGCCGGCCGGCCGGCCAGGCCAAGCGCGATGAGATCGAAGGTAAAGATTCCCGCGATTACGATCGACGCGGCGATTTGCGCAGTGCGAGCGATGATGAGCAGCGCGGTGAGCATCGCTTCTCCTTCGCACTAATACCTAACGGACAACCCGGAACGTGAAGTCTCCGTTCGTCACGTGTGTATCGACGGAAACCACGCGCCAGACGACCTTGTAGATTCCCGCTCCGAGGCGCGGCAGAGACACGTGCAGCAGCGCGTGGTCGGAGGGGTCCAGATGCACATCGCGTTTGTCCACTTCTTTCCCAGACGCGTTGAAGACCTGAATCTTGCTAAAGGAGGGTTCGATGTTTTCCGTAAACCGGATTCGTACCTCGTTCGGCGATGTCTGCACGGTGCTGCCCACGGCGGGTTCCGCACCTTTGAGAAAAGCATGCGCTTCAAGCCGGGCTGAATCAGCCAGAACAATTAGAAAGAAGCTGAGGATAATACGTTTCATTTATTTCCTCCGAAGAGCGGGCGGCCCAGGCTGTGCGGGAAAAGATCGTCCAGATAGAAGTGCAGCTGCGCAATGAATCCCACGTCATTGCCAGTGCGCGAATTGATCGGAATCACCGCTTCGGCACCGACTTGGAAGTATTTGCCAGACCAGATGATGCCGGGATTAACGGTGCCGGTAATTAGTCCGCTCTCCCCGCGGTTGATTGGGTCACTAAGGGAAATCTCCACCAGCGGAATCAAGCGGTCGAATGGCGCGCGCAGCCCGATGTCTCTGACCT
>JBAQJG010000796.1:0-4207 GCA_049300145.1 Chthoniobacterales bacterium
TACAGCGCGATTGCCGAGTAATTTTTGCAGGACCTACGACGCTCGTGGCGCTGCTGAACAGTTTGCAAATGGGCTTTCGCACGCTCGCGATCCAAAAACGATCGAGCGAAGTTTGGAATTTACTCGCGGCCGTGAAAACAGAGTTCGGAAAATTCGGCGAAGCGTTATCGGCAGTAAAAGACAAGCTCGATCAAGCAGCGCGGCATGTGGATAATGTGGCTGTGCGTTCGCGTGCGATCACAAAGAAGCTGCGCGACGTGGAAGAATTGCCGAGCAATCCGCAGCCGTTGCTGAAGGAATTGTTAGGCGAATCGGAGAGCGAGGAGTAGGTGGATCGAGCCCCGAAAGCGTTCGGGGCTCGATGTTACAAGTGGCGGCCGAAGCTCGCATTAATAGAACGCACAAGGGGACTGCGCGTTCCACCGCGTGTGTGGATCTACAGCACTTCGTTCCACTTACGCTTGTCTTTGAGCATGATCTCGCGGAGGAGACGGATGGGTGGCATGCCGTGGTTAAGAAGCTCGTTGTGGAATTTTTGGAGCGAAAAGTTTTCGCCCTCCTGCGCTTTGTAATCGTCGCGCAGTTTTAGAATCTGCAATTTCCCGAGTGTGTAATTGAGATAGCCGGGATCGAACGTGCCGCGCATTGCTTCGGCGCGGGCAGGTTTCTCTTCGTAATAACAGTTGTCCTGAAAGAATTTGGTCGCTTCATCGACCGTCATTTTTCGCGTGTGCATTTTGATCGAGACGCACAGGCGGCATAAGCGCAGCATCGCTTCATCGGCCTGGGCCATGCGATATTTGGCGGCGCGCTTGATATCGTCCACACTTGAGGTCGGGGTCGTTTTCGGGCTCGGCTTCGCTTTCGGCGTTGCGGTTGGGCGCGGACTCGCACTTGCCTTTGGCGTTGGACTCGGAGCCGGCGTGCCGCTGTATCCTTCGTCGATCATCATTTTCTCGCAGTAATGCGCCCAGCCTTCGATGAAGGCGTAGCTGCCAAAAATCTTTTCGACTTTACTCGCGGGCGACGCGTTCAAGCGCAGAAACTGCACATAATGCCCGGGATAGACTTCGTGAATCGAAATGACGTCGGCGGTGTAATAATTGAACGCGGTCAGCCATTCCTCTTTTTGTTTCTCTGGCCAGTTGCTCTCCGTTGGCGTGACATAATAATAGGCTTCAGTCGCTCTTTTTTCGAAAGGGCCCGGCGTGTCCATGGAGGCGAAAGACGTGGCGCGACGGTATTGCGGCGTTTCGGTCACACGCGCTCGTACTTCCGACGGGATCGCCACCAGATGATGAGTGGTGACGAAATTTCGGATTTGCTCGAGGTCTTTCCCGATATCAGGAAGCAAGTTTTCCGGGGTTGGATGCTCGCTCTGAATTTGTTTGAAGACTTCTCTGGCCGATTTGCCCGGATCGATTGTTTTCGCGGCCTCCGCAAACGCTTGCTGCTCCTTCTTTAATTCCGCCACGCCAATCTCGAGAATTTTCGCCGGCGGAAGATCGACCAGTTCGGTTTCTGCGAGCAGCTGCCGATATTTTTCTTCGCCGAGCGCGAAATCGGGCGAAGCTTTCGGAAGTTTCTCGCGTTCCAGCCAGGCCGCATAATCAGCCAGCGCGACCGCGGCTCGGCGATTGGAATTCTGAAACTCGGCTCGAATTCGCTCGTCCTTTAGCTCGGCGACCGCCGCGACCAGGTTTTGCTTGAGGAAATCGGAGGAACCTTTCGCAATTTTAATCGCAAGTTCGACATATGGTTTTGGGAGCACGTCATTTAAGTTCGTTTTCGCAGCAATCACGATGTTTGGAACCTGCGACTCGATGGCGGCGATGCTGTGAACGCGGTCTTCGAGCGACGCGAAGTTTCGCTTGATGTAAACGTTTACGTCGGCGGCGCGCGCATAGGTCATGGGATTGCGTTCGAAGACCGACATCTCCTGCATTTGAAAGAGTTCCTTCTTGATCGCGGCTTGCAGGACGCGCAAATCAATCGACTGTCGTTGAGTCAGTTTGTCTGCGTCGAATTTTCTCAGCCGGTCGTCGAACCGCCGCAATCGTGAAAGCTCGGCATCAAGCGCGAGCCGGCTGTAATCGCTGATTTTGCCATCGTATTCGTGAAAGCCAAGGGCGGTACCCTGGAGCGGATGAGCAGCCAAATAACCTCGGATATATTCCTCGGCCACCGCTTCATATTCGGCATCAGGGGTTTGCGCCGCGAAGTTGGCCCCGATGGGCAGGCAACTCACGAAGACCGTTAAAAGGCTATGAGCGATTTTCATGGATGGCTCTTGGTTTGCTTGTGCCGCGCAAGCTTATGCAGCGCTTTGGGCGTTGCCAAAAATTTCCGATGAGCGATTGTCCACTCCACTTGAAATTTCCGTTGATTAATATGAGAGCACGCTTCGTCTTCAGCGCGTTTGTTTGTTTGCTGCTCGGCAGCGCTCTCCTGGCTCTTCGCGCAGAAAATCCTCAGCCGCCGAACGGAGAGGAGGACAACGGTTACTCGCAGATTTCCATCTTCGCTAAGGCCGTCCAATTGATCCGGCAGGATTACGTCGACGGGAATAAAACGAGCTATCGCGATCTCATCACGGCTGCGATGAAAGGCATGCTCGCCTCACTCGATCCGCACAGCCAGTTCATGGACCCGGATGATTTCCGCGACATGCAAGACGACACGCGCAGCCGTTTCAACGGCCTCGGCGTCGAAGTCTCGATGAAAAACGGTTTGCCAACCGTCGTCACTGCGATGGAGGACACGCCGGCGGCAAAAGCGGGCATTGTCTCCGGCGATCAGATTCTAAAAATAAACGGCACTTCCACGGAAAGAATGGAGCTGCAGGACGCGGTCAATGTTTTGCGTGGACCGCCCGGCCGTAAAGTGACCCTCACGCTGCTGCGGCCTTCGACCAAGGAGATCAAGGAATACACGCTAGAGCGGACGGAGATAAAAGTGCAAAGCGTCAAAGGCGCCAAGCTGCTGGATGCGGAGCTGACCGGCCCATTCAAGATCGGCTACATCCGGCTCATCCAATTCAATGAGCCGACCGCCGACGAATTGTCGAAGACCCTCGACGAATTGCAGAGGCAAGGCATGCAGGCGCTCATTCTCGATCTTCGGAACAATCCCGGCGGTCTTTTGAACAGCGCGGTGGACGTCTGCGCTCAATTTCTACCGCCCAGTACCAAGGTGGTTTCAACGCAGGGTCGAGTTGAGTCTCAGCAACGTGAGTACTCGACTTCTGGGGCAGCAAAAGAGCGGCCGCATTTTCCGATGGCAGTCCTGGCCAATGAAGGCAGCGCCAGCGGCGCGGAGATTGTGTCCGGTGCGCTCAAGGATTTGCACCGCGCCATCCTCGTGGGCGAAACCACTTTCGGAAAAGGCTCCGTCCAAAACGTGATGCAGTTGCCCGACGGCTCGGCCTTGCGCTTCACCACTGCGAAGTACTACACGCCGAGCAGGCAGGTGATTCAGGGGAACGGCGTGACGCCGAACATTCGCGTCCCCATGAGCGCAGAACAGGAACGCGCGCTCTTCGCGCTGCGCAGCGCTGAAAACATAAAGCCCGACGAGGAAAAAAACATCATCAAGACAAAAGATTCGCAGATGCTCCGGGCGATCGACGCACTCAAAGGCGTGATGATTTACGCGCAGCAAAACGCGCCTAAGCTCGACGCGGTGAAAAAATAATCGGAAGACAACCGTCCCGGCTATAAGGGCAGACAGACTTCCAGCCTGTCGAAATCTAGCAACGGGCAAGATGCTTGGTTTGCCGTGACAGGCGCCATCCCTGTCTTTGGTCGCAGATTTGGCAGACGGAGCCCCTGCCCTACAATTCTTCTGTGAAGATAATTCTCGGGCTTGAGACTTCGTGTGACGAAACGGCCGTCGCGATTTTGCGTGGAGGTCAATTGCTTGCCAGCGAAATCGCTTCGCAGGTTGCGGAACACGAAAAATTCGGCGGGGTCGTGCCCGAATTGGCATCGCGCAATCATCTTGTCTACGCGCCGCGGCTGCTCGAACGCGCGACCCGCGCGGCGAAGATCGACATGGCGAAGGTAGACGCCTTTGCCGCCACGATCGGACCCGGTCTCGCAAGTTCGTTGATGATCGGCGCGTCGATTGCGAAAGGTTTGGCGATTGGTTTTGGCAAACCGTACCTGGCGATTAATCACCTCGAAGCTCATCTGCTCTCGCCGTTTTT
>JBAQJG010000797.1:0-6197 GCA_049300145.1 Chthoniobacterales bacterium
ACAGCCACCTCGCGCCCACTAATCCAGCGGAATCAGCCATCATCGCCACGCTGCCGCCGGGGAACTACACCGCGATTGTGCGCGGGGTCAATAACACCACGGGCAATGCCCTCGTGGAAGTTGACGACTTGCAGTAAACATAGCCGTCCTGTAGCCGCCCTGTGGGCGGCGCGCAGTAGTGGTGACTATCGCTCCGTTTCACGATCCAACGGGGCGATGCAGTGCAATGGACCTGGAGCTCCAGCGGCCACAGCAGCACCTCGGGTTCTCCGGGCTCACCCGTGCTCCGTGCACCCCTAAAGCACCGAAAAATAAAGCGCGAAAGCCCCTAAAGCACGAAAGCCCTGAAACCTTTTGCACTGAATCACAGAATCTTTGAACCATTGAATCCTTGAAACAGTGTTGCAGAGTAGCAAAGGTTCAGGGGTTCAGTGGAGCACAGGTTGCAATCGGCCCGCGGCGCCCCCGAACGCACTGAATCAGGACTGCTCGCTACGGATCAGAAGGTTTGAGCTTCGAATCTTCACGGGCGCGCTCTCCTTCCTGGCTCGCACCAAGGGCTTGAAAGTCGCAAGGCTTTCTCTCCGGCTTGTTAAACGCGGCGAAGGCGAAGAACTCGCGCTCGGTGCGACTCAAAATGGAATTGCAAAGAGCGAGAAATCACATCGGCACTTCGAATTGGCTCATCAGTTTGAACGTCTCGTAGCGCTCCGCAATTTCATCCATCGACAAACTTCGCAGCCGTTCCAAGCTGAACGCCTCTACCGCGAAGCTGGCGAGCACGCTGCCATAGATCATCGCTTTGCGCAGATCAGTAAAGTGAACGGTGCTTACCGTACCTGCGAGATATCCTGCGATGCCGCCGGCGAATGTGTCCCCTGCTCCAGTCGGATCGTGAATATCTTCCAGCGGATAGGCACCGCAGCTGAAAAATTCATCTTCGCCAAAGAGCAACGCGCCGTGTTCGCCTTTTTTGATCGCGACGTAACGCGGGCCGAATTTGCGAATGCGCCGGCCTGCCTTGATCAAGCTTGTCTCCTTCGTCATTTCGCGCGCTTCGCTGTCGTTGAGAATGAGAAGATCGATCCGCGGAAGCAAGGCATCCAAATCGGCGCGCGTTGTCTCAATCCAAAGATCCATCGTGTCGGCAAGGACAAAGCGCGGCCGCTCCATCTGATTTAGAACGTGCGCTTGCAATGATGGCGCGATGTTGGCCAGCAAAACAAAATCGGTTTTGCGATAAGACTCTGGCAACTTCGGTCTAAAATGTTCGAAAACATTGAGCGCGACCGACCGCGTTTCGCGCGTGTTCAGATCCCACGAATATTCGCCCGACCAGCGGAAAGTTTTTCCGTTCACCCGCTGCACACCTTCGCTGTCGATCTTACGCGATTTCCAAAACTGGAATTCCGATTCGGGAAAATCATCGCCTACGACGCCGACCAGTTTCACGGGCGAAAAGAAACTTGCGCCCAACGCCGCGTAGGAAGCAGAGCCGCCTAACAAGTCGGAATGTTCTTCCACCGGCGTTTTGACCGTGTCGAGCGCGATGGAGCCAACAACCAGGAGAGACATGATCAAAATGTCGAATGTCGAATGTCGAATGTCGAAGCGAGCAATCGCTTAGCCATGCGTGCATATTCGACGATGTCGGGCGCTTTGAGCAAACCGGAAACGATGGCGACACGGCGCGCGCCGGCAGCGAGGACCTGCTCGAGGTTCTCGATCTTTATTCCGCCGATGCAAAAGATCGGCAGCGCGACAGCGGCATCGACGCGGTTGATCTCCTTCAAACCGGTTGGTTGATAATCGGGTTTGGTGGGCGTTGCAAAAATCGGGCCGAATCCGATGTAATCGGCGCCTTCGCGTTGTGCTGCGAGCGCTTGCTCAAAGCGGTGCGTCGATTTTCCAACCAACAAAGCTCGTCCCGCCTTTTTCCGGGCGGCCGCAACCGGATCATCATCCTGGCCAACGTGCACGCCTTCAAGCGGAACACTTTGGGCGACCAGTGCGTGATCGTTTATGATTAGAGGTATATCAGCGCGACTTGTAATCGTATGCAGTTTGCCCGCGATCTCTGTCAGCTGCTCCAACGTTTGTGTTTTCCCGCGAAGCTGAATCAGGTCCACTCCACCCTCGATCATGGCGCTGGCTACACCGCGCCAATCTAAGATATCAATGTAACTGAGATCTAAGATGCCGTAGAGCCTGCAATCGCTTAGATTTCGCAACGTGCTTATTCGTGCAGCCGGCGGCCGGGCGCATGCCTCAGCTCGAAATTGTCCGAGGACATTACTCGTTCAACAAAACCGGTATCGTATTTCCCATCTCGGAATTCCGCGCTGCGCATGATAGCGGCATGAAATGGGACCGTTGTTTTAATTCCGGTAATGTAATACTCGTCGAGCGCTCGCCGCATGCGATCGATCGCGGATGTCCGCGTGGCGCCGACGGTAATTATTTTCGCGATCATCGAATCATAATACGGCGGCACGATGTAGCCAGTGTAAGCATGCGAATCGATCCGAACGCCGCGGCCACCGGGCGCGTAATAAAAAGCGATTCGTCCCGGGGATGGCTGAAAATCTTTGGCCGGATCTTCGGCGTTGATGCGACACTCGATCGCGTGCAGCCGCGGGGTCGGATGCGCGACGTGTGGCGAGAGCGGCTGACCGGCGGCGATCCGAATCTGTTCCTTGACCAAATCACAACCGTAAACCTCTTCCGTGATGGTGTGTTCGACCTGGATACGGGTGTTCATCTCGATGAAGTAGAAATGTCGATCCGCATCGACGAGAAACTCAATCGTGCCCGCATTCTCGTAGCCGACGGATTTCGCGAGTTTGACCGCGGCATTTCCCATTTTTTTGCGCAGCCCCGTGTTCATGAGCGGTGACGGGCATTCCTCGATAACTTTTTGGTTGCGCCGCTGAATGGAACAATCGCGCTCGCCCAGATGAACAATGTGGCCATGACGATCGGCCACGATTTGAAACTCGATGTGATGCGGATTGACAATGAGCTTCTCGATATAGACTTCGCCATTTCCAAAAGCCTTCTCGGCTTCATGACCCGCGCTATGAAAACCGGCGATGAGGCTCGGCTCGTTGTGCGCGGCGCGCATTCCACGACCGCCGCCGCCAGCCGCCGCTTTGATCATCACGGGATAACCGATTTTCTTCGCGATCCTGACGGCGTCCTTCTCCGTCTCCACGATTCCATCGCTTCCCGGGGTTACTGGCACGCCGGCTTTGCGCGCGAAGGCGCGCGCGGAGTTTTTGTCGCCCATGGCCTGCATCGCGCGTACGGAGGGCCCGATGAATTTGATGTTGCAGCTTTCGCAGACTTCAGCGAAATGGGCGTTTTCCGCCAGGAACCCGTAACCCGGATGGATCGCATCGACATCGCCAACCTCGGCCGCGCTCATGATGCGGTCGATCTTCAAATAACTCTCCGAGCTGGGCGCAGCACCGATGCAGATCGATTCGTCCGCGATCTGAACGTGCAGCGAATCGACGTCCGCTTCGGAATAAACCGCTAGCGTGCGGATGCCGAGCTCCTTGCATGCGCGGATAATGCGTAGCGCGATCTCGCCGCGATTGGCAATGAGGACTTTTTCAAACATGCACTGCCGCAACGCGAGCGGGACCGCGTCAATCACCGCACGCGGAAAAGGACCTGACCGAACTGGACCGGCTTGCCGTTCTCGGCCACGACTTCCGCGATCACGCCGCTCGTTTCCGCTTTGATTTCGTTCATCACTTTCATCGCCTCGATAATGCAGACCACGGTCTCCTCGGTCACCGCTTTTCCAACATCGACAAATGGCGGCGCGTCCGGTGAGCCAGCGCGAAAGAACGTGCCCACCATCGGCGAAACGATCTCCTTGAGTTCAGTCGCGGGAGACGCCGCTGCGGGCGGACCGTGCGAAACCGTTGTCGTTGGAGATGGCGAGACAGTTGCCAGCGGAGAAGCAATCGGTTGATCGCCCGCGCCTTTCTGCAACTTGAGCCGGAAGCCGTCCTTTTCCATCTCGAAGACGGAGAGATCGTTCTTTAGCATCAAGTCGATGATGGCTTTGATATCTTTGAGTTCCAAGGCGCGCTCCTGTGGTCGAGGCTGAGACGTTTAGGTAAAGCAGTTTTGCCGGAGAGGTCAAGTAAACGCTCAGCGCTACTGTAGCGGCGGTCTCTGACCGTCGAACTTCTTGCTCTAGTGCCAGGAACGCCGCGTGTAAATCTTTTTGTATCGGCCACTGCCGCTCAGTGAGCTGCTGTAGCTGCCGTCGCCGACCGGGATCTACTAAATGTTTACGACCCTTTTCGGTTCTCGCTTGGACGCTTCGGCGTGCGTCGACGTCGGCCGTGCCTAGACCACTGCCAGATCGTAGATTTATATTGGCACGTGATCTCATCGACCGACCCCCGGACGTGTTCTCCGGCCAACGTCGCTGTTCTCGATGAAACGGACGAATATCTTGTCGTCGATAAGCCGCCGTTTCTTCTCATGCATCCGACCAAACCAGACGCTCAACCGACACTTTGGAATGAACTGCGCGAGCTGCTGGCGTTTGAAATTGCTAATGGCGGTCAAGTTTCAATTGTGAACCGCCTTGATCGCGAGACGAGCGGTTTGGTTCTTGTGGCGAAAACGGCAGCGGGCGCGCGCCGGCTCGGACTGCTCATGCAACAGCAACGATTGAAGAAAGAATATCTCGCGATCGTTTGGGGCTGGCCGGAATGGACAACGAAGACTGTCGATGCGCCGTTGGATCGACAAGGGAAACACGGAAAGTCCGAGATTTGGCTCAAGCGGACGATTCACCCGGCCGGCGCTGCGTCGCAAACTGAGTTTCGTGTCGAGCAACGATTCACAAGATCGACATCGTCAGGCGACAAATTCAGTTTGATTCGGGCGATTCCACGGACTGGACGAACTCATCAGATCCGCGTGCATCTTAGTTCGCTCGGTCATCCGATTGTGGGCGACAAAATTTATGGACCGAACGAGCAACTGTATCTTCAGTTTATCGAAACCGGTTGGACGCCTGAACTCGAGCGGCGATTGCTTTTGCCGCGACAGGCGTTGCATTCGTCGAAACTGGCGATTGCGAACGAGCACGAGTGGACGAGCACGCTGCCTGTCGATCTTGCAGAATTCTGTGGCGGCAGTCTGTGACCGTCGCCGTCCTCTCAGCAGAAAGTTTGCGACGGTCGCACATCGCCGCTAGAGATTCTCGAATGAAAATGCTCCTCGCCTTTTCTGCTGTCGCGCTTCTCTGTGCGTGCTCGCAAGCGTTCGCCGGCATGCCAGCACCGAGCGGCGCGGCGCCGGCTGATGAATTCAACCCGCAACGGTTCGAACTCGCGTTCCAATCCGGCTATTTGTTCGGTGTCATAAATCCACCGCGCAATTATGAAATCGGCGCTCTCTTTGTGACGGGACGCGTTCGTTGGGGAGTGGTGAAAAGTGACAGCTGGATCCGCGGTTATCAGCAGTTTTACGTCAGCGCAATCGCGGAGCCGATTTTTCGCGGCATCGAGAATCATTATTTCGGACTTAACTTCGGCGGGCGTTACAACTTCGTTCAACCCGGCTGGCGGCTGAATCCGTACATTTCCGGCGGCCTAGGTTTGGGCTGGATCGACAGCCACCCGAATATTCCCGGTGGTCAAGGACAGGATTTTACGTTCAACATTTTAACCGCGGCCGGCGTTTCTTACAGCGTGAACGAAAGTTGGAAGATCGACATGGGCGTTCTTTATCAACATCTCTCAAACGGCGGCCAGACCGATCCGAACCCGAGCCTGAATCTCATTGGGCCGCAGATCGGGGTGACATATTCGTTCTGACATTTCCTTGAATTTTATGAACCCACCCGAAGAAAACATCCTGGTCATCAAACGCAGGTTGTTCGACCAGCTGGGAAATTTTCACGGACTAAATTTCGAGCCCGAAAAATATTTGAACGCGATTCTTTCGCGCGGTAATAATTTTTTTCTTCCACGCACGCAGGCCGAGAACGACCCGACGTACAAGCAGATTATTCCTTACGCGCTCATCGCGTTTGAGAATAGGCTGCTTTATTATGTCCGCGGCAAAAAAGCGGGCGAACAGCGGCTGGTTGCGAAAGGCTCAATCGGCATCGGCGGGCACATGAATGAAGACGACGAATCGTTCTTTGCCTTGGATGAAGC
>JBAQJG010000798.1:0-1781 GCA_049300145.1 Chthoniobacterales bacterium
CGTCATCGTTGCCAGTTTCCGGGTTGATAGCCGCGCAGGTCGATTTCGCGCGCCGTAATATTCGTTGCGAATTTTATCCTTGACCTGGTTATTCGTTCTCGAATATTGTCCTGCCGGTATTTAACCGGGGACCAGCGTCATGACCCCACCGCGCCCCTCCCCGATTCGGCAGCGGATCGAGCCGCGGGACATCCCGCCGACGAAGGCGGCGCGTCGGCTGCACCTCACCCTTGAGCAGTTCCGTCAGAATCTTCCTGAACTCATCCGCCGCGGCTTTCCTCCGGCGGATCCGACCACAGGAAACTTCTACCTCCCCGCAATCGATCAGTGGATGGCGTCGCGTATCAGCTTGACCCATGGGAAGGGGTCGCAGGAGGATGGGGACCTCATCAACGAGAGGATTGCGCGCCTCTGAGATGGGCGAGGACCGTATCCGCTACCTGCTCCGGGTGTCCGGGCGCTGGCGCTGGCGGCCGACTGCAACTATGCGGGCGCATGGCTTCAAGCTCGTCAATTTCGGCAAAGAACTCACAACCGAGGATAAGGCACGAGCGATCGCGCTCAATGCCGATTGGGATCGCGTGCGGCGCGGGCTTCAGGTTGCGCCTGATCCTGCCTACCATCCGGGATCTGTGGGCGAAGCCTACCAGCGCGCTGTCAAGCTGCGGGAAGCCGAAAGAACTGCCAAGGGTATCACTTGGACCAAGGAGCAGCACAAGCGCGATGACTGGCCGCGCGCTTGGAAATATCTAGGGCCCGTCCTGGGCGATCATTTTCCCGATCGCGTGACGCCGGAAAACTTGCTTAATCTGCGTATTAAAGTCGCCGAGAAGGTCTCGAAGACAGAGGCGCATCGCGTGATAAAGGTCTGGCGTGCGCTGTGGAAGAAGATGGCGGCGATGAACATGTGTAGCCGCGATGCCGACCCTTCGCTCCTGTTCGCCAATACTGCACCGCAGCCACGGCAGGAAGTGTGGCAGCATCGCGAGGTCGTGCGGTTAGTACAGCGCGCGTGGCGTATGGGTTACCGCGGCTTGTCTGCCGCTATGGCGGTCGGCTGGGACACGATGCTCTCACCCGTCGACATTCGCCGTCTGACGGCAGGTCAAATGGCTCGCGACGGGCAAGGCGCGATCTTCTTCCTTGATCGTGCCAAGACTGGCCGCGCTGCCGCCGGCACGCTCACGCGGTGGTCGGAAGCAATTCTGTCAACCTATCTCACATCGCTAGGCGTCGATCTTCATGACGCTGCGCCGATTTTCCGCACGGCGGGCAGTGAGCCCGGCCCTCGAGGCGGCCGGCGCTGGCTTCCCCGTCCCTATACGACATCGAAGATGGATCGCGACTTTCGCGCTGTGCGCGCGGCACTGTTTGGCAAAGACGAGACGCGCCAGATTGCCGACATGCGACGCAGCGGAGCGGTGGAGGGTGACGCTGGCGGAGCGAGCGGGGACGACATGTCGAACAAGATGGCAAATACCATCGGCGCATCGAACCGACTGCGCAAGACTTACACGCCGGTCAATGTCGTCTCGGTTCGCAGATTCGATGGAGCGCGCGAGCGTGGGCGCGAAGCGATGCGCGCGAACAAAGACCGACCCAAAGTGTCATGATGACAAAGGCGGAGTGTCATGAAATTTGAGTGCAAGTGGAAATTCGCGAGCAAAGTCAATGGCGGGAGCGACGGGGCTCGAACCCGCGACCTTCGGCGTGACAGGCCGACGCTCTAACCAACTGAGCTACGCCCCCGCGGGCGTTGGCCCGACTTAGATATGGCTCCG
>JBAQJG010000799.1:0-10756 GCA_049300145.1 Chthoniobacterales bacterium
GGAAGTTCGATGAGCTTCAGCCCTTCATAACCACTAAATGTTTCGGCTCTCATTGCACGCATATCATTTCTCCTTTGATTCAGGCATTCATTCCGCCATCCACGGTAAGATTCGCCCCAGTGATGTATGAAGACTCCGGACCGGCGACAAACGCGACCATGGCAGCGATCTCATCAACGTGCCCGTAGCGGTCGAGCGCTGTAGCGGCCTTCTGCGGCACTGCCCACTCGCTCGCGGCGGGGTTCAACTCCGTGTCGATCGGACCCGGCTGCACATTGTTGACCGTGATGCCCCGGCTCCCAAGCTCTCTGGACAGCGACTGAGTAAATATCTTTACGGCTCCCTTCGTGGCCGAGTAGGCGACAAGACCGGGTACCAGGACACGCTCGCCCACGGACGAACCAATCGAGATGATGCGACCGCCGCTCTTCATATGCTTTAGCGCCGCCTGCGTCGCGAGGAACACCCCACGGATGTTAATGTCGAGCACGCGATCCATCTCTTCCAACGTGGTCTCCTCAAACGTTTTCGGAATGGCAGTGCCGGCATTGTTTACGAGAATGTCGAGGCGGCCGAAGGTCGCGACAGTCTTCTCGACCGCGGCCTTGCCGGCGTCGGCATCAGAGGCGTCCGCCTGGATCGCGATCGCCTTTCCGCCACCGCGTTCAATCTCTTTGACCACCGAGGCGGCCGCATCGGCACCTTTCGTGTATGTAATGGCCACCTTCGCGCCCTCTGCCGCGAGACGTTTGGCGATTGCGGCACCAATGCCGCGCGAGCCGCCTGTAATCAGTGCAATCTTTCCTTCCAGTTTCCTAGTCATTGTTTTTCTCCTATTTCTTTTAATTATGTATCGATAAGTATAAAATTAACACTGGACAAAAGCCTGTCAAGTGATTTATTTACTCATCGGTATGAAATCAAAAACTGACCCGCCACAACGCGGACGACCGCGGGCCTTCGATCCTGACGCGGCCTTGGAACGCGCCATGCACGTTTTTTGGGCCAAAGGTTACGAAGGCGCATCGCTCTCAAACCTGACGCGAGCCATGCGCATTAATCGCCCTAGTCTTTACGCTGCTTTTGGCAACAAAGAGGAGCTCTTTCGCAAGGTTCTCGATCGATACGTTGACGGACCGCTTGCCTATTTTGGCAAGGCTCTGGCTGCGCCGAAGGCGCGGGATGTCATCGAACAAATATTCTTCGGTGCCGCCAGGATGGCGGGTGATCCGAGGTTTCCATCAGGATGCCTCATGGTTCAAGGTGCATTGGCGGTCGGAAATGCGGCGGGGTCCGTCCGGAAGGAAGCAGCCGGACGCCGCGCCGCCAGCGAAGTTGTGTTGCGGCGGCGCCTTCAACGCGCAAAGCGGGAAGGCGATCTTCCGCAAAGCGCTGATCCAACCGAACTGGCTCGTTACGTGATGACTGTGCTGCAAGGAATGGCGGTCCAGGGAGCCGACGGCGCCAGCCCCGATCAACTGCATCGAGTCGCGCAAATGGCACTGCGCGCGTGGCCGAAGCGTTAGCTGAATGTCACGGTGCCGCCGTCCGTCGGCATCATCCGCGCGACAAAGGGTGAAATGACACCGGCTGAAGAAAAATTTTGCGAAATCTTGCGGCAAAACATCATTTCTAAGTGAACGAAAGCGACACGCGAAACTCCTGCCCGGGAGCACCAAGAAGCGAGGTCGGATCTTCGCTTTTGCATGAGCGATGGTTTGCTTCCATCGGCGAAAGAGATCCTAAAGGCCAGCTACCTTTTGAATCCGGAAGGTTTGATGACTAAGTATAAAGTGAAGACGCGACCGAATTTTCATTGGTATTGGTGTGACGAAGTTGACTGGCGTGCAAAGATTCTTCCGCCAGCGCGCGATTACTGGAGCGAGGAATGATGCCGAAACGTAAGACGCCCACGGTCAAGATGCGGATTCGCATTTATGCCGGTGATCGAATGCTTGGTCCCGGCAAAATAGAATTGCTTTCGCACATCGACGAAACCGGGTCGCTCTCCGCAGCCGCCAAACAGATGGGCATGTCCTACATGCGAGCCTGGACCCTGGTGAAGGAGCTCAACCGCGATCGGAGCCGACCCATGGTTGAGATGACGCGAGGCGGTGCGAGCGGCGGTACCGCCAAAGTGACTCGTTTCGGGAGGAAAATCCTTACACTTTATCAGAATATGGAGCGCGCAGGGAACAAGGCCGCCGACCCGTACGGACGGAAGCTGGCCCGACTTCTGAAGTAGAGCGCTGCGATTCTAGCGATATATTTGACAAAATATACCGCGGCCTATACCCAGCATCATGGAACAAAGCATTCGCAACCAGCTTCCGGGCACGGTGAAGAGCATCGTCTCGGACAAAGTTCTCAGTGAAGTCATCGTCGAGACGAGCATCGGCGAAGTCGCTTCCGTTATCACCACCCGTTCGGTGGAAGAGATGAAGCTCAAACCTGAGGACAAGGTCTTTGTCCTCATCAAAGCAACGAACGTCTCGTTGGCCCGGCGCAGCTAACGATCCATTGCAACACGATGAAAACCAAAGCACTCGTTTCTCTGTTCAGCCTTTTAATCGCAACCGGCATCCCGGCCGCGGAACTAACCGTGAATGCCGCGGCCAGCTTAACCGACGCGATGAATGAAATTGGCCCTGCTTACGAAAAGCAGAGTGACGATAAACTACGGTTTAACTTTGGCGCGTCGAGTATGCTGGCGAGGCAAATCGAAGAAGGTGCACCAGCCGACCTGTTTTTCTCCGCCGATGAGGCAAAGATGGACGCGTTGGAGAAGAAGGACCTGCTACTGCCGGGCACGCGGCGCAGTTTGCTTTCTAATTTGCTCGTGCTCGTTGTTCCTGCGGATGCGAGTGCGGCGCCCAAATCAGCTGCCGATCTCGCCAAACCGGAATTTAAAAAAATCGCGTTGGCCGAGCCACAGACGGTGCCGGCCGGCATCTACGCGCGTGAGTATCTTCAGAAACTCGGTCTTTGGGATGCGGTAGAAGAAAAAGTTGTACCGACGGAGAACGTTCGGGCGGCACTGGCTGCGGTCGAATCGGGGAATGTCGAAGTGGGTATCGTCTACAAAACCGATTCTCTGATATCTAAGAAAGTGAAGGTCGCAGTCGAAATCCCGGCGGCGGAAGGGCCAAAGATTTCGTATCCCATTGCCGTATTAAAATCCTCCAAGCAGCCTGACCGCGCCAAGAAATTTGCGCAGTATCTGGCTGGCCCGACGGCACGGTCTGTCTTCGAGAAATTCGGTTTTACCATCGCAAAGTAGAAACCCGACGCCGTGACCGCCGAAGCATGGCAGATCGTCTTCTTCACGATCGAGGTTTCGGTGCTAAGCACACTTTTGATTCTCCCACTGGGGGTCGCGGTCGCCTGGCTGATCGCGCGCCGCGAGTGGCCGGGGAAAGCGGTCGTCGAAACAGTGGTAATGCTGCCGTTGTTCGTGCCGCCGGTCGCGACCGGACTTGTGTTGCTCATGCTCTTCAGCCGACGCGGTCCGCTAGGCTCAGTGCTGCAACGCGGTCTTGGCTTGGAAATCGTGTTCACCTGGCGCGCGGTTGTCCTCGCATGCGCAGTCATGTCTTTTCCCCTGCTTGTGCGCACGGCGCAGACTGCGTTTCAAGGAGTGAGCGCGCGCTTTGAGGATATCGCGCGGACTCTCGGCGCGAGCGAATGGCGCGTGTTCGCGACGATTAGCCTGCCCCTTGCCACGCGTGGCATTGTCGCTGGAGCGGTGCTCGCCTTCGCGCGTGCCATGGGAGAATTCGGGGCTACCGCTATCGTCGCCGGCATGATTCCGCGCAAGACGATGACGATTTCATTGTCCATTTACCAAAGCATTCAGCTCGGCCACGACGCTGCCGCGTGGCCCCTTTTGTTCGTTTCGATCGGCATCGTCTTCATCACTGTTTTGTGCGGTCAAATTATCTCGATGCGCAAACGCCCCCGATGAGCCTGCAACTTCGCAATATCCGGCTACCGCTGGTTGATTTCGCTTTGGAGACGAACGCAATGTTTGACCAGCCAATCACAGGAATTTTTGGCCCATCCGGGGCGGGAAAAACATCCCTTCTCGATTTGATCGCCGGTCTTCGTCGGCCAGTCGCTGGAGCAGTGCAGCTCGACGACAAGGTGATCTTTGATGCCGCTGATCGACTGAATCTTCCACCGCGTCTCCGTCGCATCGGCTACGTCCCGCAGGACCTCGCCCTCTTTCCGCATCTGAAAGTGCGCGCTAATCTGCTCTACGGTTATCGGCCAGCCCTGATTGAGAATGAATTATTTACGCTCGGGCACGTCGCCGAAGTGATGGAAATCACGCCGCTGCTCGAACGCAACGTCACCACACTCTCCGGGGGTGAACAGCAGCGCGTCGCGTTCGCCCGCGCCATTCTTTCGGTGCCTCGTCTGCTTCTTTTGGATGAACCGATGAGCAGTCTCGATTCACGGCTAAAGAAACGGCTCATCCCGTTTCTTCTGCGCATTCGCGACGAATTTAGAATTCCACTCATTTATGTTACGCATGATGCCGGCGAACTAGTCGCGCTTTGCGACGAGGTGCTAATGCTGGAGCGGGGACGGCTCATTGGGCGCGGCTCACCAGCCGATCTGCTGGCTTAGGGCAGATCAAAGGGTGACGTGACACCTGCTGGAGAAAAATTTCGCGAAATCCTGATAGGAAGAGTGATCTAAATCAGATCAGTTTGGTCTTAGCCGTCACAAGGTTATCTTTAGAACTCCTCATTCGATGCGCTCCAAGGTATCCGTCATTTGATATGTCTCTAAGGAAACCGACGGTCCTAATTTTGGGGGCGGGAGCGAGCATGCCGTACGGTTTTCCCTCTGGCGACCAACTAAAAGAGAGCATTATTTCGTCCTTGGAAAGCTTTCCTAAACGAGCCGGTCCAGGGACGCAGTTAGAGAACCTCATGCATCAATCTGGAATCGACGTCGATCACGTCGAAGAGTTTCGCGATGAGCTCGCTGGCGCGCATCACATAACAATTGATCGATTTTTGCAAAGCCGCCCGGATTTCGAACGCATTGGCAAACTAGCAATTGCTGCAACGCTAATTCCATTCGAACACGATAGTATTGTCCCGTTATTATTTCCTTGGAAGGCGCGGCCGGAAACGAAGGCGTTCTTGGTACATGGTTGGTATCGATATCTTGCCGGCCAACTGAATCTGAGCGCCACCGATTGGGGTCGGGGCCTACTTACAATCATCACTTTCAACTATGATCGTTCACTCGAGCACTATCTCTTCACCATCCTGAAGAGCACATGTGGGAAATCTGCAGAAGAGTGTTGGAGGATTTTTCTAAGCATCCCCATTATCCATATTTACGGGCAGCTTGGATTGTACAATCCAGTGGGAACTGGATTAGCGTATGGCTCTCCGTTGGAGCTGCCCATCGCGCGTGAAGCTGCGAAGAATATCTGGATCATGCACGAATCCAAAAACCAAGGCTTGATACAACAGGCGATGGATGCGGTTCGTGAAGCGGAACTCATCTGTTTTCTCGGTTTCGGTTATCATCGTGAAAATCTCGCGCCGCTCGGGCTCAAATCAGATACGCCGGGCAAGCACATTCTGGGAACGGCATACGGTCTAACGGAAGACGAGCGACGACGACTTGATTTGGGCGAGTATGTCGATGACGCGCGTGACTGTACAATTTTGGATCTGCTCAGAAACACCAACGTGCTTGGCTAGTAATAGCTGAACTTTCTCGCGGAGTGAGAGAGGAAGATAGAGGGGTGGTCATCCGTGAATTTTTGCCGCTGCCGATCATAGCTTGATGTGAAGGATCATATCCGCCGCCGTAAGCTCGTCTTCGGGGCCACGCGGGATTCCAATACACTCCAGCAAACGACGAGCAAAGCGATCCTTTGGCCGGGACAGCTCTGTAGATTGTAAGACGCGCCGCACGCTGCTAGTGAATAGATCCGCGACTTGGAGGAGCGGAGTTCCTTTCGAGTCACCGACACTAAGCTGGTCTATCACGAGACGGTTTCCAAATCGAGATGCGGCGGCCTGCTTTAGGCGATCCGCTAATGACGCGAGCGCCAGTCGATCTTGCGCTTCGTTCTCGGAGTCCTTGGTGACAAGCAGTGCGCGCGGAAGCGGCGCTCTGCCGGTACTATCCTCATGCTGCAGGCCCTCAACGAGCAGCAGGTAACGCATCTCGGCCAAAGCGTCTTCGGCGTCTACGCCCCTTCGCTCCATTGTGACGGATTTGAAACTGATCACCGCCGTTCGGTCCCCGAGGAACTCGGCAAATGAAAGATAATGATCGATGTTGCTGTTACTAATGTTCTTAAAATGCAGTTCGTCGGAAAAATCCCGGTCTCTCTTCCATTGATATATGTCGCGCAGAAATTTGAGCTCATCATGCGGATGCAAGAACCATACGCTCCCAATTACGAGATGTGTCTCATTTTTGCCGCTTTCGTCCTCGTAAACGCTAATTGCAGGCGAATCGATTTGCTGTTCGCGCGCCTTATCGCGTTCTTCTTGTTCCAAGACACCGCGTCGTTTCTGTACATCCGAAGATGCCTTGAAAAGGTGATACTGATTTTGAATTTTAGCTCGCGCCCGGGATAGAGAGGTCAGGCGACCTAGTTTGTAAAGATCCTGCTTCTGAATCGTCGAACCCGGGGCGAGCTCCGGCTCGAAGTTCTCCCAATATTTCAACTGAAGCGTGATATCCGAGTCACGAGCGCTGGGATAACGATTAAGTATCCAAGCAACCTTTTCTTGGATCGTATCCAGTCGTCCACTGGACAAAGCCGATTGCAATCCTGCAATCTCCTCTTCGATTTTTTTCTCCGGGCTTCCGCTTTTGCATCAATGGGGGCGGCATTAAGCGCCAATTCGGGCCCTTCAGCGTCGGAATCCTTGCCGGCCATTTCACGTGGATTAAATCAGAAACGCGGCAACGGCACAAACACGCGCCGAGCAGCGGAATCGCGAGGCGACTGCGATCAGGGAGGGAAAAGGGGGGCAGTCCTCACTTTTTGAACAGGAGCGCAAGCGGCGGCTCCATATTCCGGTGGATTGTAGGATTAGCAAGAATTGCGGATGAACGCGCCGTTGCAGCGCCAGCGCCCGAGCTTACGGTGACACTCTCGAACATCAAAACTATGCCGAAGCCTACCACGTCTACAACATTGCCGGGAGGCACATTCAGGCTCGCCGATGATTTGATTCTTACCCGCATGGGGTACGGCGCCATGCAGCTGGCTGGTCCGCATGTATTCGGGCCGCCAGCAGATCACGACGGTGCACTCGCGGTCCTGCGCGAGGTTGTTAGCCTCGGGATCACCCACATTGATACCAGCGACTTCTATGGCCCGCACATAACCAATCAACTTATCAAAGAAGCGCTGCATCCCTGTCCGCAGCAGTTGCGGATCGTGACCAAGGTCGGGGCGCTGCGGGACGCGGAAGGAAATTGGCCCAGAGCGCTCGCCCCCGAGCAGCTCCGCCAAGCCGTTCGTGATAACCTCGCGAACCTCGGTCTCAATACACTCGATGTCGTCAATCTGCGGGTCGGTGGCCTCGATGCACCGGAGCCGGGTTCGATCGCGGAACCGATCAGCGTGCTTGCCGAAATGCAGCAAGAGGGTCTGATCAAGCACCTCGGGGTAAGTACTGTCAGCGCCGAGCAGGTCGCCGAGGCGCAATCAATCGCACCGGTTGTCTGCGTCCAGAATTTCTACAATATCGCCCACCGGCAGGATGATTCGCTCATCGACTCGCTTGCCGAACAAGGAATTGCTTATGTGCCGTACTTCCCACTCGGTGGGTTTTCGCCGCTGCAATCCGACACGCTGTCCAGCGTTGCTGCCTGTTTAGATGCTACCCCCATGGCCGTCGCCTTGGCGTGGCTGCTGCAACGTTCACCTAACATCCTGCTCATACCCGGAACATCATCTGTTGAGCATCTGAGAGAGAATGTAGCCAGCGCTGGCCTGCAATTGCCCGATGCCGCGATTAAAGAGTTGGACGACATCGCCGGTTAAGATCTTTCAACACTAAACCCAAGAAAAACCGATATCATCGCGTAGCTGGTTGATCCCTGGCATAAGCTCCTTTGCCCCTCCATGGTCGCCACGGCGACTAGGAGGGGCAGGCTGAGCGGACGCCGAATCGCGAACCCGCTTATTACATCGAGCAGGTGCTCGTCCCTCGTGCGCCTCCTCGGACCCGCTCCATTCTTATCTCTAACGGGGGAGTGCCAATCACCTCAGGCGTAGCACTGTAAAATCCTCCACTTGCGCAATCGCAAAGGATCTGCCCGAACAGAATATTTTACGTAATGAAAGATACGGCGCTCAAACAAAGGACGCCTGGGACGGAGGGAAAATAATATGAATCAGATCAAGTCGATTAAACTTGGAGTGATTGCGATCTGCATTGCGGCGGTATCATTGAGTTCGGCGCAAACGCCTCGAACCCGAATGAGCGGAAGCAATCAAATCGGTGCCCCCGCCGCCGCAGTGCGGGCACCTGTCGGCTCGATCGGCAATTCCATCAGAGCCACACCAATCGGGATAAATGCCGGGAGTGCTACGAATACCGGAGCGACCACGAATATAGGAGCGCACACTGCGCCAAACGCTGGTATGCGGACGGGGATTAGCAATCAAGCCATTGGGATCACTGGCGCCGCTACGAGGAATGGTGTCTTGAGCGGCAACTCGACGAGGGCTACACAGACCGGAATAAATGCCGGGGGCGCTCTGAATACTGGAGCGACCACGAATATCGGAGCACACGCCGCGACAAACGCTGGTGCGCAGATGGGGATCAGCAATCAAGCCATTAGGATAAACAGAGCCGCTACGGGAAATGCTGTCTTGAGCGGCAACTCGACGGGGGTACACAGACCGGAATAAATGCCGCGACTGGCACGAATACGAATGCGAACACGAACGCCGGAGCACAGACTGGCACCGCCAAGTTTACTCAGCCTCAATTCATCATAGAATCGACTCAGCTCCCAACCCTCTTCACACCGACACCATCCCCGACGCCGATACCATCCCCGACGCCGGTACCATCCCCCTCGCTCGGCCCAAGTTCGTCCCCGACACCATAAATCGCGGATCGCGCTCACTTCACACTGGAAGGTTGATCTGCCTTTTTCATGTTGAGTTTGGCAAAGACGCTTTTCACGTGCGTTTTCACGGTCCTTTGACTAATCGCTTGTCGTAGGGCAAAACAACAACAATGTCAGTGCCCTTACCGCGCCGGCTCTTAATACTTAACATCCCTCCCATTTGCTCGGCGCGCTCGCGCATTCCGGTAAGACCTACACCGTCGTGTCTATCCTTGAGTTTGAATCCGTCGCCGTCGTCACGAAGTTCCAGCCGAAGCTCCTTTGCCTTGTAGGTTAGTCGTGTTTCAAAGTTGCGAGCATGGGCATACTTGAGCGTGTTGGTCAAAGCTTCCTGTCCGATATGCAGAAGATTCTCCTGCCAGGGCTGAGGAAGGGTTGGTAGCTTGCCTCGAGCTCCAAACTTTGTGTGGAGCGTTGTGCCGACAGTGATGTTCTTAATCGCACCTTTGAGCGCGTCCCAAAAATTGTGTTCCTGCAAGGCTGTCGGACGCAACGCGTGCGCTGAGCGGCGTGCCTCGCTCAGACTCTGCCGAGCTACTTCACCAGCGCGGTGCAAATGATCGTCCGCTTCCTTGCGAGACCCGCAGGAAATTGCATCCTCGGCTGCTTCCAATTGCACAATCACACCGGTGAAACCTTGCGCCAGCGTGTCGTGGATGTCGCGCGCCATTCGATTTCGTTCTTCCAAGACCGCGGCCCGCTTGCCCTGCTCGGCCAAGTCATTTAGTTGAAGCGCCAGCATTACTTGGTGGGCCAGCGCCTGGGTTAGTTCGATCTCCTCCGGCCGATAAGATGGCCGTTCAGCATGGCGGACTCCAATAAATCCCCTAACGCTTCCAGCGACTATAATCGGAACTGCCAAAAACTTTTTCGCTCCTTTTTGCAACAAATAGTCGCGCCATTCACCCTTCAGGCGGGGATCAGTCTCCACGTCTTCACAAACGACTGGGCCTGCAATAAAGAGCAGGTCCCGGATTATTTCGTTCTCTTTCCAAGACAGCGGATCGTTCATAATCGGATGCTGTGGCTCAGGCGCGGCCAGTTTTGCGCCATCGGCCACTAGCCGCAAGACCACTGAGTCCGTTGCTTCGTCGAATAACCACAAGGTCACGCTTTGCGCGCTCAAGAGCCGGCCGATGGTACTGAGCATCTGGCCAATGAATTTTTCCGGCTCCGGCGCGGTGGCCAGAACATCCAGGCTCTGCGCCAGCGCCTCCACTTGTCCGCGCGCGAGTTGTTCGGAAGCCCGCAGCGCCTCTTCCGCCCGCTTGCGCTCGGCGATCTCCTTTTCGAGCTCCTCGTTGGCAGCCAAAAGTTGGCTGGTTCTTCGCGCGACACGTTGATCGAGTTCTTCTGCGACACGTTTCTGCTCGCCCAAGAGTCGTGCCTCCTGCAATCCGATCACGGCCTGGTTCGCCGCTAAACTAAGAAGGAGCCTCTCAGTCTGCGTCGGAAAATCCGGTCGCTTGGAGCCGATGACGAACACACCCAGTTCAGCCTGCAGGCCCAGTCGCAAAAGCAGGACCGAAACGTCTCCATCTCCAATCGGATTCCGCACGCGCGCAGGCAAAGTCTGTGAAAAATCGTCCAAGCAAGGGTTAAGGGCACGGCCGAT
>JBAQJG010000800.1:0-2178 GCA_049300145.1 Chthoniobacterales bacterium
CATTTCGCAGATACCGCTTGGTCTCCGTGTCGGGAATTCGGCTACAGAAGCGCTATTCCGGCCCCTGGTCTCCGAGGCGGGTTTTTGGTGTCTCGTTTTTCCTGGCGCCATTTGAGCGGGGCTACGCACAGCTTCGCGCGCCGATATCCAGATGACGCAGGCGATCGTCGAGGTGGCAAAGCGCCAGCGCTCCAAATCGCTCCTGAGCGGCTGGCTCCTCCAGAGGACGCGCGGCGCGCTTGCAGGAGCAATCCTTTCCCGCTCAAGTGGTATCGCCCTGGAAGACCACTCATAACGAATGTCCCACGATGAGGATCTAAATGGCGTAACTGCTCTCAGTGAACGTTGGTCTGCCGCGCGAAATCGAATGGAAAGGGAAGACCGTGCGCACGGCCGTGTGGAAGGACGCGGTCCGGGGTCGCCGTAAGGTAGACAGGTTGAACATCGACGGCGATGGCCAGGGAGACTTGCAGGGTCACGGTGGCGAGGCAGGATTAGATTCAGCGCGCGCGAGGCGGCCAAATTATTTTTTTGAGGGAGTTACGGGTAACCACCGATCCGCGCATCGCGTCTGCTATAATTGATTCCAGGTGTTCGGGGGGCATTTTCCGGACATTGATCGACTGACGATGACTGCGGGCCGCTATGAAGGCGCCACAGCATACGGCTGTTGGTGCTCAACTTCCAAGCTTGTTTACGAGTTGTTAATCGTAGCTCAGGCATGGAGGAAACAAAGACAAAGGGTAGGGACATGACGAGGCAAGAGATCGACCAATATTTCGCTGAACTCGAGCGCGCCGGCCTGTTCGTAAAGACCGGTCAGTTGCGCCAAGGACAGCCGATCTATGTGGCGAGTGAGTGGGGCGTGAAGCTTCGCCACGACCATCCTGATCTGTTCGATCAGATCATCAACACCTGTGACGACCTCGATGTGCTTCAGCAAATCTACGACCAGCACAAGGACGTGCTAGCCAAATACCGACAGTGAGCGCGCTGCTTTTACATCGGCAGGCTGCTAAGGCATGCCTGGGCACTGTGCGCGCTTTGCGCTCCAACCACGAACTCGTACCGATCGTTCTGCCTGCGGACTCGCCGCTTGCGCACAAAAAGCTGAATTCCTCTTCCGATACGACTATCGGCTACGCAGACCGAGCAAGTGTGGCACCCAAGTCACAGGAAACACCAGCATGTCTCGGTCTGAAAAAATATTCGGAAGAAACGTTTTTACGTCGGGTATGATTCTAGTCACGAACTGATTCGGGTGACCGCGTGTCAGAGCTGGAGTGTACGTGGGGACGCAAGCAGTTCGATTACCTGGTCAACAACGCCGGAGTTTCGATGCACGCCGGGCGTCTTCGAGACGACCGTTCAAAACCAGCCTCCGAAACCGGGAAGGTCGCTGCATGACCTAGGCGTTCACATGGGGCGACCTCATGCGAGAGTTCCAAGTTCCCATTCACCATCGCGCGCGCGCTTAGGGACTGTCCGATCACCTCGATTTACGCCGCGCGCGCTCGATTTTGCAAAGAACAGGTAGAAGCGAGACCCGGTTTGTCTTCAATCAGCAGGCCTTCAGCCGCGAGCAACATCTCGAGTTTGACAACGGCTTCCATCGCACTCCACTCGTCCCAGGCGTCCTCAAAGCTCTGCTGCACATCTAGCCATGCGCGCCCAGCACGGCCCAGGGTCATCTTTCGAATGAAGGCGATCGCCTCGGTGGTGCGGCGCAGTATTGCAGGCGGGCTACCACGTATGCGCAGCTCCGGATCAATCGGAAAGTCAGGCATGCACATAAACCCCCCGTTACGGGCTAAAGTTCCATGCAGCACACGAACTTTGTTTCTCCCCGGGCGTCGCAAAGTCGCGTTTTCTCAATCCGCCGAGACCCGCTTTTGAGTCGGTACTAACCACGCATCAGCTGCGCGAAGGAACGATTGGCGTCCTTGGTGTTCTGGTAGTCTTTGCAGCACTCCGCATCGGGAAAATTTGGCCGACGCGCCTCGGCAGCATGATTGTATAATACTATTGATCAAGGGCATGCTGCCGGCGCAAAATTGCTTTATAATTGCGCCCCAAGGGGAGTGATGCGGACGAGACAGCGAGAGAATCGGCTGGGTGCAGTCGCGTCTGCAATGGTGGCGCTTGCTGCCATTCTGGCCGCGTGCTCCCGCGACCTCA
>JBAQJG010000801.1:0-2859 GCA_049300145.1 Chthoniobacterales bacterium
TCAATATGTGAATGAGCAGAATGTTGACGATGATCGGAGCGAGCAGCGTCAGCGCGAGGGGGACGTAGCGGTTACCCAGGAGCAGGACCGCCGAAATGAGCTGGAGCAGAAATATCGGGACCAGATAATGGGAGACAAAGAGCGCCCCGACGAACTGGCCGGCCGTTCCGGACGGCGGAGACGCGGGAATGAAATGGAGGAAGCCGTTCAGTCCGAAGACGAGAAAGATGAATCCAAGAAGGAAACGAGCGATGACAGTAATAATTTTCATGTTAGTTTCGTTTGTTTGATATATAGTATATTGATATCAATACAATCGGTGTCAATATAAAATTTAAATGAGGCGGAAAAGAACAACTCCGGGGCAGGACTCTACCGGCGTGCATGTCTGGCTCGTTTTCATGAAAGCCTTTCAAGCGCTGATCCCCCACGCGGCCGGGAGCATCAAGCGGACAGAGCTGGGCGACTCCGATTTCCGCGTGCTCGAAGCGCTCCTGCATAAAGGACCGCTGCCGGTCAACACAATCGGCCCAAAGGTCTGGCTCACTCCCGGATCGATCAGTGTGGCCGTCGATCGCCTGGTTAAAAAAGGGCTGGTTTCGCGCAAGGATGATCCGGACGACCGCCGAGTGCGGCGGGTTGAACTGACACCCAAAGGACGGGCGCTAATTACCCGGGGGTTTGGCGAGCACGCAGCCGCGATGGAAGATGTGGCCGACATTCTTTCAAAAAACGAACGGCTGACATTGCTGCGACTTTTGAAAAAATTGGGTAAGCACGCAGCAGAAATTCGCGAATAAACGACGGCCGCGTGTCGGCCGTGTGCTTAGGAGTTGAAAGGCGCCGAGTTGCTGGACGAGCGAAAATGCCGGCCGATTGTCGCCGCCAAGCCCTCAAGGATGCGCGCGTGATCGTCGGCAATTAGAAGGCGAATCTTCTTGGCGCGAGACGCTTTGCCGATTCCGCGACGAGTCTCAGTTCGATTTCGTGACGAGGCAGAGCTTTTTTTCGCTTTAGGCTTCTTCTTCATCCCATCGGCGTTGCGGACGTTGCCGACGCGCCATTTCGACGGCTTCTCCGGTTCGCGGCTTTCTCTAAGCTAGCATTCATGTCCATTCGTGGTTTTGCACCGCCACGATAGATTTTACAAATTATTGTGCCGGGCGCGAATGTTCCCTTCTCCAGATAGAATCATCCTCAACTCGCCCCTTCATCGATCTTGTGCAAAATATTGATGCCATGTGCAGTCGTGCTGGTGCCAGAAACAATCCCCGGTAAGAGAAAGCGAGCGCAGCTTGGATGGCATGAACGGTGCTTTGCCCTCAAAGCGCAATCCATGGATACCAAATCGAACATCTCAAACGATCGGGTCATTGCCCTTTGGCTGACGGCTCTCGTGCTGCTAGCTGCCGTGGCTGGAGGTGATTATGCGACTGGTTATGAGGCCGACTTCTTTGCGTTCTATTTTCTGCCCGTCTGGCTGCTGGGAAGGCCATAGGCTCGGGCAGCGGAATCGCCATTGCGATCTTCGCCGCGGTTGCATGGTTCCTGGTTGATCAAGCTTCTGGCGACCCCTATGCCAAAGCTGCCATAGGTTATTGGAATGGCGGCGTGGTGTTGGCGGCCTACCTCGCGATCGCGGGTGCGGCTTCCAGCCTGCGCAGAAAAACAATCGAGTTGGAAAGATTGAAGGCGGAGCTGTCCGCGGCGACTGCCAAAATCGAGCGGCTGCGAACGGCGCTCCCCGTCCATCACTTTGCGGTCAGTGATGGGACCGGCAATTCACTTCATTTAGCTTGATCGAATGATCTGAGCCATCCGGTCTTGGAGCGCTTTCATGGCGGCTACATCGTCCTCGTGCTCCCACGCGGCGACCTCGTTCAGACCACTAGCACCGCGAAAGTATCCCAGGAGTCAATTAGCCTTGACAGGGTGAGGGGTCAGTGGTTCGAACTCTCTACCGCGCTCCATGTCATTGTATGTTTCGTTCGTTTACGCTCCCTGCCTTGGTGCTTAAGAGCACGGGCCATGGACTTCTCGACAATGCGACCCTCCAGGCTTTTCGGCAGTGGCGCTTCAATTCCAGAGCCATGACTACGGTTGAGATTTCGGTTCGATTCACGACGAAGGGTATCATCTACTAATTGACGCATGCGCAGCTCATCTGAAATTTTAAGGAGCGCGGTCGCCGCGGCAAAAGAGACATTGCAATCGCTTGTCGATCTTGAGCCCCAACTCGTAAAAGCAGCCGAGATGATTGAGCAATGTTTGCGCGGCGGAAATAAATTGCTCGTCTGCGGAAACGGCGGCAGCGCTTCCGATGCCGCACACTTCGCCACCGAGTTGGTCGTGCGCTTCACCAAGGATCGGCCCGCATATCCGGCGATCGCGCTTGCGGGGGACGGCGGATTGCTCACCGCCGCGGGAAATGATTACGGCTTCGACGAAATTTTTGCGCGGCAGGTTGCGGCCTACGGGAAGGAAAACGATTTGCTTATTTGCCTAACGACTTCCGGCAAATCAAAGAACGTTGTCCGCGCGCTCGAGGAAGCGAAAACGCGAAAATTGAAAACGGTCGCGCTGCTTGGGCGCGACGGCGGATCGACCGTCGGCCTGGCCGAGGTCGATCTTCTGGTACGGAGTGATTCCACCGCCCGGATCCAGGAAGCCCACAAACTTCTTCTCCACGTCCTTTGCGAAGCGCTGGAGTCCCGTCTTACCTGAAAGAAAGGCCTACGAATCACGGGAAAAGACACGAAATTTCAGACAGAGCGATCCACCCTACGGCTTTTCATTTTCGCGTGATTCGTGTGTTTCGTGGGCTGAAAAACTTCCCGGTTATTCTGATTTTTTCAGGAG
>JBAQJG010000802.1:0-3352 GCA_049300145.1 Chthoniobacterales bacterium
GGTATGGGCGTTTACTACGCTGCGACTGCGCTGGAAGGTCAGATTTGCCGCGGGGAAACCGTCATCGTCGCTGGTAGCGGCAATTCAGCAGGCCAAGCCACGATGTTCCTTTCCGACGGCGCGGCCAAAGTGTTGCTCGTAATCCGCGGCGACGATCTTTTCAAAAACATGTCGAGCTATCTTGCGCGACGGGTGCAGGCGCGAGAAAATATCGAGATTCTCTTTCACACCCAAATCCGGAAAATGTCTGGCGGGAAAATGCTCGAAGAAGCCGAGTTGGAGAATACGAAGACGGGCGAGCGGCGCATCGTCCGAACCCCCGCTATTTTTTCAATGATCGGCGCCAAGCCATGCACGGATTGGTTGCCAGTCGAGATCGAGCGCGACGAAAAAGGTTTCATCAAAACGGGATCAGTCGTTGCGGATGCGCCCGCCTGGAAAGAGAGCAAGCGCCCACCCGGCCCGCTCGAGACCAGTCTCCCCGGCATTTTTGCTGCAGGCGATGTCCGGTCCGGTTCGGTAAAACGTTGTGCTGCTGCTGTAGGCGAAGGCGGCATGGCCATCGCCGGCGTGCAAATGGCCCTCGCCGCCTCGGCTGATCGCGCTTAGTCTTTATCCGGCAAACCCCTGCGCTGCCGGAAGCTTCAAGCGTACGCCAAATGCGTGGCGAGCTTGGCGTCCACCGTCTCTTCGAGATACTCAACCGTGAAGGGTTTGGTGATATAATCCACGGCACCGAGTACCAGTGCTTTTTCGATGCTCTCAAAGTCATCGGAGCCGGTGACCATGATGACTTTTGTCGAGGGACTGATTTCGGTCGCTCGGGCGAGGACGTCAAATCCGTTGAGCCGGGAGCGCAGATTGATATCGAGCAGCATGCCTTCGGGCTGCAATTGCTCAAGCAACCGCAGGGCTTCGCCGGGCGTCGTGGCCGTGAAAACCTCGCCATCGAAGCGTTCCTCAAAATGCTCCTGCAACAAACAGCACAGGTCCACTTCGTCATCCACGATCAACAATTTCATGCGCGCAAGGTTCCATTGAAGCCACGGGCGGCGGGCGGGCTCAATCCCGCGGATTCTTTGATGAGTTTACGGTAAGAGCGGTGTTCGCGGTCGGCGGGCCGCAATCCGAGACGACGCGCCGTGTCACTGATTTTTCTTTGTGGGCCTTCGATTTCGACAAACCATCCCGCGTTTGGAATGTGATCAAGGCAAACCGCGCAACCGTCCAGCCGATATTCCTCGCGGAGTTTGGAGTAGGTTTCTTTGACGCGGAAATCGAGCAGCTCAAGAATGCGCTTGGCAGCCTCGTATTTGACTGTCGTTTCGACTTCCATGCGGGTTTTTTGCTGTCCATTCTGGCGCGGCCCTTTGAGAGTGAGCATAGCGATTTTTCCGCCGTGACAGCGTAGTCGAAGTTTGAGGCCCTGACGGCGGAGGCGGTCACCGCAGTCGAAGAGTTCGTTGCGTTCAAAGCCGCTGGCATGGACTTGAGCGCCAAGCTTCACGAGGCGTTTGCGAATCGTGTCAACGAGGGCAACCCGATACTTCTGTTCGCGTTCGACGCTGTCGCGTGAAACGTGCTGCTCGAACTGGCGGGTCAGATATTGTTCGAGTTTGCGCGCACCCATGACAAAGATTGCGTCCAGTTAGCAATCACTCAGAAGATTGTCAAGCGCTCCATTGGGCGCCTGCTATTTCCTTGCCTTTATCACTCCCAGTTGTTGTCCTTAACCAGAGAGTCGGCCCGCTCCCCACAGCAAGGGCCAAGAAATGAAAACCATCGGAACAGTGGAAAGCCTTTGGCGTTATCCGGTGAAAAGCATGCGCGGTGAAGAGTTAGATGAAATGTTCGCCGGCTATGCGGGAGTTTACGGCGACCGCGTCTTCGCCTTCATCAGTTCTGCCAGTCCAAAAGGTTTTCCCTTTTTTACCGCACGCGATCAACGTCAGATGATTCACTACCGCGCGCGTTTCCGAAATCCGGAGAAAGCAGCGCGGCCGGTCAACTTAAGTGAAGCCGAGAGACTGGGGTCGGGCGTGAATCCGATCTCAGCCGATGTATCCGAGTTAATGATCGATGTCGAAACGCCGGATGGGAAAACTTTCCCGATTGATGACCCGGCATTGATCGACAATCTGCGAATAAGCATCGACGGAAATCACGAGCTCACATTGTTTCGCTCGGACAAGGCGATCACCGATTGTCGTCCGTTGTCGATCTTCGCCGTGCAAACGGCGAAAAAACTGGGCGAGGAAACCGGCGTGAATGTCGATAAGCGTCGCTTCCGCGCAAATGTTTATGTCGATCTAATATCATCCGAAGGCTTCGCCGAAAATGAATTCGTCGGTCGCTCGTTGCGCATCGGCTCAAAAGTAACCCTCGCCGTTCTCCAGCGCGATGCGCGTTGCATGATGATCACGCTCGATCCCGACACTGCGGGAAAAACGCCGGCGATATTGAAAGCCGTCGCGCAAGCGCACGAAGGAATGGCTGGTGTTTATGGTGCCGTGCTCGTGGAAGGGATGTTGCGCAAAGGCGATCCCATCGAGTTGCTAAACTAGAACGGGCTCAGATCTCTTTTCGGCAAGCAGCAAATATTCGTCAGTCCGGTCCGCCAGTCGGACGGACTCGTCCCGTGCCGAGCTCGGACCGTTCGGCTGAATCGTGAATCCGAAAATGAACGCAAATCATTCGTGGCAGGTCTAATGTCCGGGTGAGCGAGGTCGCCTTGACCGTCAACGGATCGCGCCACGTTCTTGACGTGGATGAGGACATGCCGCTCGTCTGGATGATCCGTGATGCGCTCTCTCTTACCGGCACAAAGTTCGGCTGCGGCGTCGGCGTTTGTGGTGCGTGCACCGTGCTCGAAAATGGCAAAGCCGTTCGATCCTGCCAGGTTCCGGCGCACGACGCCGCTGGTCGCAGTTTCCTTACGATCGAAGGCTTGTCGCCGGATGTATCTCATCCGTGTCAGCGCGCCTGGCTCGCGGAAGATGTGGCGCAGTGCGGATTTTGCCAGCCCGGCATGATCATGACCGCGTGCGGATTGTTGCACGATCATCCCGAACCGACGGACGAAGTCATCGACACCGTGATGTCCGATTCGGTCTGTCGCTGTGGGACTTACCCGCGTATGCGGAAAGCCATTAGGCGCGCCGCTGAAGAAATACGCATGAAAAAGAGATGATCACTTCACGCCGCAGGTTTCTTAAAACGACTGCGCTGGGTGGTGCCTCCCTGCTCATCGGAATCGACGGAACTCGTTTGCTGCATGGTGCCCAGACACGAGCCGCCGAACAATTCAGACCAAACGTTTGGATCCGCATCGATCCCGACGATAGCGTAATCT
>JBAQJG010000803.1:0-3233 GCA_049300145.1 Chthoniobacterales bacterium
GAAAGTGCGCCCGATTTTCACCCTTTAAAGCTCGATGAAGAAGTTCGTCGCACATTACGCTTCGATGAAGGAGAGGGCGCGTCGTGGAATTGTCCCCCTATCGAGTCGGTAGAAACAGTGAATCACCCCGCAGTCGCGGGGTCCACGCGAGTTACCTGTTTTGCTTATTTTTTCCGTTGGAAACCAGGCCGAAACAGCGCTCTGCTGGCCAATTTGCACCGTCCGGATGTCTGTTTGCCCGCCATCGGTTGGGAACAGGTGGCTGACAATGGCGCTCGGCAATATTCCGCAGCGGCATCCTTTGTTCTTCCGTTTCGTCATTTCGAGTTCCGCCATGGAACAAAGCAAGACCCGGCGCAACAGGTTGCCCACGCCTTCTATTGTTTGTGGGAAGATCGTGCCCCGCCTGGCACGCTCGCCGCCTCACGACTGCCGCAGATGACGACTTCTCCTTCTACCTGGACACGTGGGGAACGTGTTCGCGCGGTCCTCGAAGGCCGTCGGAACTTGGGCCAGCAAGTCATGGAAGTTGTACTTCGAACTCGCGGCGGCATCGATCAAAACGAAGCCCAAGCGGATTTCGCGGCGCTGCTTCCGAAGCTGGTTGTCGTTACACCTGCGGAGTCGCATTGACTTCTAATCCCTGATCTTCGAAATGGTTCCCTCCGATGATATTCTACTGACCGCTGAGGAGCTGCGGCTGTGGCGACATAAGCGCCGAACCTGGCGCGTAGTCGTTCTCTTATTCGTGCTCGGTATCGTCGCGACGTTCTTTGGTGCGCGACCTGCCAGCAACGCGATTAAGGCCTGGCAAGCGCGTCGGCACGCGAACCATGCGTTTGCTTATATTGATAACGAGCAATGGAACGATGCGCAGAAGGAAGCGATTGCTGCTTATCAATTGCGGCCGAGCGAGCCGCAAGCGTTACGGGCCGTGGCGCGTTTTCTTTCACGCGTTCGCCAGCCAGAAGCGCTCGATTTCTGGAAACAGCTTCAAAATCGGCAATCGCTCACCCGCGAAGATCGCCGCGATCAAGTAGCAGTCGCGCTCGCGGCGAGCGATCTCTCCGTGGCCGAGATGGCACTGAAGGATCTTCTCACCCGCAAAGATTCACCTCCTTCCGCGGCCGACTGGCTTCTCGCGGCGCAAGTTGCGCAGCAGAAAGGCGAAACAAATGAAGCGAGAAAGTTTGCGCAAAAGGTGTTCGATGATTCACGCGCGGATGAGCCCACGCAATTTCAAGCTGCGCTCCTTACGCTCGCCATTGCCACGCCCGAGAGTGCGGACGCCTCCTCAACTGGCGCCGCTTGGGCGCGTTTGAGAAAATTGGCTGAGGGAAAAACGAAAACAGCGCTCGTTGCCCTTGTTGTTCTCGCGCAACACGCGCTCTCGTACCCTGGAGGGACGGGCTCTGTCCCGTCCCCGTCCAAGAAGGGGGACGACACCCACCGCGGCGGGCAAGCTCAGGTCGTCCATCCAAACGATCTCGTGCGCGCGTTGGAAAATCATCCCCTTGCCAAAACGCCGCATAAACTTCTGGCGCTGGATTTGCAGATGCAGGCCGATCCCACGCAGCGCGACGCTTTGATCTCGCGCGCGATCGCTGATTGGAAAAACGCCGATGCGGTTTCGCTTGTGGCGCTGGCAACGTGGTTGGATGGCAAAGGCGAATATCAGCGTCAGCTCGATACCATCCCGCTCAGCCGCGCTCTCCAGTCGCGCGATCTATTTCTGCAACATCTCGATGCTCTCGGCGCGCTGGATCGGTGGAGTGAGATCAAGCAGTTACTCGAGAGCGAACATTTCCCGCTCGATCAGGTTGTGCAGCGTATGTATGTCGCGCGTTGCAACGCACAGCTCGGTGAAAAGACCGCGTCGGAAAATAATTGGAAGCGCGCACTGGAAGCGGCGGGAGGTGATTCGGGCAAACTGATGACACTGGCCGAGTATGCGGAAAGAAACGGCGCGAACGAGATTGCCGAAGTTGCTTACGCAACAGCGACAAATGAATCTCCGAAACTGCGTGCCGCGTGGCAAGGTCGCCTGCGCCTCGCCCGAGCGAGCGGTGAGACTAAAAAAATTCACGCCGTGCTTACCGGCATGCTGGCCAATTGGCCTAACGACAGCGCGATCCAGAACGACGAAGCATACACCCGGCTGTTGCTGTTATTCAGCAACAGCCGGAATGACGAAGCACCCGTCTTCGCTGGGCTACGGCGCGGCAGGCCAATGACGAATGACGAAACGCTGAAAGAAATCGAGCAGCTCGCGCAAAAATTAGTGGAACAAAATCCCACCAGCCTTCCGCACCGTACCCTGCTCGCGCTCGCGCGCTTGTGGCAGAACCGCGTCGCAGAAGCGCTCGACGTTTACGCGAACATCCAAGTCGCTCCGAATGCACTGACGCCATCCGCGCTCGCGGTCCACGTCGCTGTCCTCGCCGCGAACGGCCGCACCGATGACGCAAAAACCGAAGCCGCGCAAGTCAAGGTTGACAACCTCTTGCCCGAAGAAAAAGCGCTGATTCAGAATCTCCTGTAGCGGCGCTCTGCGAGCGTCGCATTAATTCGTCCGACGGTCGTAGACCATTAGCTGTCTTCCCTCGCCCCACGACCGTAAATCGCCGCCCTCTGCCCTTCTTCGCTATGTGCGTTTGAGCGTCCGAAAAAATCTACGGCGCTGAGCCCACCCAACCGCGCCCAAGGCGAGTGCGCCTGCGATCCATGTGCTAGGCTCGGGCACGGCTACGACACTCAAATTGATATTCCCTGCGTTGTAAGTGAAATTGCCAATCCAGCCGGTATCCGTAATTGTCCAACCGCTCTCGCTCCCAGGGTTAGACCCCAAGCCAGTGATGATGTTGGTGTAGGTTCCAGGTTGCGCGCCGAGATCGATAAAGGTGAAGGCTTGGGTCGCGTTGAAACTCCACGTGCCTCCCGTGCGCGCTAGAGTTGAATGCACCCCAGAAGCTCCCAGAGCGAGTTCGATGATCGAGCCTGAATTCAAAGTAAGATTGTTCGCCAGTGTGAGCGTTCCGCTGGCGATGCTGCCAGTGCCGCCAAGCAATTTGGCGCCGGAGCCGACCGCGACTGTGCCACCGATCGTGCCGGAGCCGCCCAAAGTTGTGCCAATGTTATTTACCGAAACGGCACCAGTCGCGGCAGAGTTATTGCCGTTAATCAACAAAGTACCTGCGTTTACCGTCGTCGCGCCGGTGTAGGTGTTTGCTCCC